>JAZUFS010000314.1:0-1799 GCA_045640805.1 Treponemataceae bacterium | reverse complement strand
TCCAGAAGCTCTCGGCGGCTACAAGGACGGCACAATAAAGGCTATCCCGATCGTTACGGGCTTCATTGCAAAAGACAAGCACGGCTACATAACGACACTCGGCCGCGGAGGTTCTGACCTTACCGCAACAATGCTCGGTGCAGCCCTTGGCGCTGATGAAATTCAGACCTGGAAGGATGTTGACGGTATTCTGACATCAGATCCGCGCGTTGTAAAAGAAGCACGCCCGGTTCCAGAAGTAACCTACGACGAAGCAGCTGAGCTTGCATATTTCGGCGCTCAGGTACTTCACCCGCGTTCAATGATGCCATGCCGTAAGACTGGCACACCAGTACGTGTAAAGAACAGTTACAACATCGAATCTCCCGGCTCGATTATCGTTGAAAAGCACACTTCAGAGCCGCTTCCGGTCCGCGCAATTACTTCCGTTAAGGGCGTAACGCTCATCGATATTGTTTCAACACGCATGCTTGGTGCAGCTGGTTTTCTTGCTCATATTTTCAATCAGTTCCTGAAATGGGAAATCTCAGTCGACGTTGTTGCAACATCTGAAGTTTCTGTTTCACTGACGGTTAATACTAAACGCGACCTTACGCCGCTCATCAACGACCTTTCAAACGTTGCAGACGTTGAGGTAAAGACAGGTAAGTCAATCATCACGATCATCTGTGATGTTGCACGCACAAGCAAGATTCTTTCAGCCGGATTTGAGGCACTTGAGAAGCAGGGCATCAACGTTCAGATGATGAGCCAGGGCGCTTCAAAGGTCAATCTGAGTATCATCTGCGATGACGCAGAGGCAGACACTGTCGTAAAGACACTGCATGAGGCATTCTTCGGAAAGAAGGAAGGAGAGGGAATCAAATGAAAATCGCTATTGTAGGTTACGGAAAGATGGGGCACATGATTGCCTCTCTCGCAGAAAAGCGCGGCCACTCAATCGTCGCGACAGTTGACCCGTACGCACCTGATGCCACAATCAAGGCAAAGGGCGCTGTAGCTGCAAAAAACGAACTTGCCGCTGCAAAACCTGATGTCGTCATCGAGTTCTCTCATCCAGATGAAGTTCTGGCTAATATTTCAGCATTGCTCACACTCGGCTGTCCGGTAATCGTCGGTACAACCGGCTGGTATTCAAAGCTTGATGAAGTTAGGAAAGAAGTTGCTGCATGTAACGGAAATCTTTTCTATGCAGCAAATTACGCTATCGGTGTAAACCTGTTCTACAGAATGGTAGAGAACGCTGCAAAGCTTATGAGCAAGTACGATGAGTACGATGTAGCCGTTTGGGAAACACACCACAACGAAAAGGCCGACAGCCCGTCAGGTACTGCTCTCGACATTGCACGCCGCATCATGGCACAGACACCTTCCAAGACAGAACTTGTCTGCGGCAACTTCGACGGAAAGCCGAAAGCAAACCAGCTTCATGTATCAAGCACACGCGTCGGCCGCATGCCCGGCACCCACACTGTTTTCTTTGACTCAGCCGCTGACACGGTAGAGCTTACCCATACATCACGTTCACGCGAAGGACTGGCAATGGGTGCCATCCACGCCGCTGAGTGGATGCTTTCTTCACTTGCTTCAGGAAAGGCGGTGAAGGGCAGCGTATACACAATGGACGATCTGCTCGCATGAACCTTATGACACGCGTCTTTCTGAAGAAAGGCGAAGAAAACGACATAAAGCAGGGCTTTCCCTGGGTTTTCGACAACGAGATTCAGTTTTTCCGCCGCGAGTGGCTTGAAGAAGGCGGCCAACATTCAGTCGTGAATGAGACGCTTGAAGAGACAAAG
>JAZUFS010000313.1:0-3729 GCA_045640805.1 Treponemataceae bacterium | reverse complement strand
CCCTTTGTACTTAGGGAAATGCAGGCGCTGTTGACAGATAAAGACGGGGGGGGGTACAATTCTTCTGTTACTGTTGAAAAGAGGCCTTAAAGGAGTTGAAAATGAAAAAACATTCTGTCATTGTAACCGCTCTTCTTGCGTTCATTCTGATTTTTACAGGTTGTGATGGGCTGGAAGTTGGTACAGATTTGGATGAAGATGTTGTGTTACCAAGCAAATTTACAGGAGAAACATCATCTGTGTTCTATACTTATGCTGGGAACGACGGCTGGTTGGTACGTATTGATGTAGTTGATGCAAATCATAACAAAGGCAGCCTGTACCTTGATTACAATCGTTCAAGCCAGGTGTACTATGTGAAAGTTGCCTGGTTTCCGGGAGATTGTGTGCCGGACAGTAATCCGTATAGAAAAGGATACCTTAGTACTGACAGGTCAATTATTCTGTCACCAGAAAGTTGGTGGCTTGGAGGTGATACTGCCTTGGGTTATGAAACAATCAGTATTGTGGCTGAGTCACAATTGAAGAAACTATTCCCTTCAGACGAAGACATAACATGCTGTCTGGTCGGTATTAAAAAGGAAGACAGTCTTTCATTTACCTGTCCGGCTGAAAAAGTAGCTCAACTTCGTGTCTGGATGTCAGAAGAACATTAAGTGCACGAACGCAAAAGAAAGCCCGGTCCCCATACGGAAGCCGGGCTCTTTTTTTATGCGGGGAAGGTTGCCATTCTGAGCATCCTTCCCATCCTGTTTCAACTTATCTCATTCCCATGCGATAATGTGGTAGCGCAT
Source organism: Treponemataceae bacterium (assembly GCA_045640805.1). Lineage (GTDB taxonomy): Bacteria > Spirochaetota > Spirochaetia > Treponematales > Treponemataceae > Treponema_I. The sequence continues at coordinate 2,935 of JAZUFS010000313.1, read as the reverse complement.
GGGAACGCGGCTGAGTCAAGGCTTTAAGAGAGCGCAGCGAACGTGCCTTGACCAGACCGCATTGAAAGTACGTGTGTCGGGCAGCCGTTTACGCAGTCGCCGCACTGGTTGCACTTGCTGTAGTCTACGACCGGAATGCCGTTCACCAGCTTGATTGCGCCTTCCTTACATGTGCGCTCGCACTTGCCGCATTTAATGCAGCCGTTCTTGCACTGCTTCAGGATGACAGCCTTGTTCGGGTTTCTGTTGGAGCAGAGCGCCAGCGGACCTTTCTGGTCTTCCGGAACGCGCAGGATAAGGTGCTGAGGACAGGCGGCTGCACATGCGCCGCATCCTGTACACTTGTCTGCGTCGAACACAGGCAGACCGTCTTCGCCAATGCTGATTGCGCCGAACTTACAGGCAGCGGCACAGTCACCAAAACCGATGCAGCCGAAGTTGCACATCTTGGTGCCGTTAATGCCCATTGTCTTTGTGGCGGCGCAGCTTTTTACTCCGTTGTAGAAGCCTTTCGGCTGGGCGCAGGCCTTGCTGCCGCGGCAGGCGAGGATTGCGCTGTATTTTACGGCCTTTACTTCAACGCCGAGTACGGCGCCGACCTGTTTTGCAACTTCAGGACCGCCTGCAGCACATCCGTCTGCGGGCGCCTTGCCTGCTGCACAAGCTGCAGCAAATCCGTCGCATCCAGGGTAGCCGCAGCCACCGCAGTTTGCGCCCGGAAGGCACTCGCGGATTTTTTCTACAGTCGGATCAACCGGAACGAAGAAAATCTTCTTGAAAAAGCCCAGCAGAATGCCAAGTAAAAAGGCGAGGCCTGCTGAAACAAGGAATGTCAGTAAAATCGTATTCATCTTTTCTGTCCCCTCATTCCTATTTAATCAGTCCTGCAAATCCGCTGAACGCCATTGAAAGAAGGCTGGCGGAGATGAAGAGAATTGGTGTTCCCTTAACGCACTGCGGAACCGGAGCTGACTTGATGCGCTCGCGGATGCCGCTCATCAGTGTCATTGACATAAGGAAGCCGCCTGCAGTTCCCAGAGCGTAAACGATAGACTCAAGGAAGTTGTAGTTCTTGCTGATGCTGTTCAGTGTAACGGCGAGGATTGCACAGTTTGTCGTAATCAGTGCAAGGTACACACCCATTGAGCTGTACAGAGCCGGCGCGCACTTCTTCAGGTAGAACTCAACGAGCTGGACAAGTGCTGCAATGACCAGGATGAAAATGAGTGTTTCAAGGAACTGAAGTCCCATTGGGGCAAGCAGGTATGTGTAGAGCGGCCAGGTAACTGCTGTTGCAAGTACCATGACGAATGTGACCGCAATGCCCATGCCCGTAGCCTTGCTGACATCCGTGGTCATTCCGATGAACGGGCACAGCGCCAGGAACTGGATGAGGATGACGTTATCAACAAGCATTGATTTAAGGAAGATTGAAAGGTATGCGTTCATTTTGCAGCCCTCCTCTTGATTGCGGCGGTAATGGCGATGAGCGTTCCGAACACAAAGAAGCCGCCCGGCGCCCTGCTGAAGAACGCGATTGTCGCGCTTTCAGGAAGCACCTGAATGCCGAAGAACTTGCCGGCGCCCAGGAACTCGCGGATGATGCTGATGGTGCAGAGTACCCAGAGGTAACCCATGCCCATGCCGAGTGCGTCGCAGGCAGCCTCGCCGACGGGGCGCTTTGAAGCGAATGACTCAACGCGTCCCATGATGATGCAGTTTACGACGATGAGCGGAATGAAGACGCCCATTGAAGCTGACAGTGCCGGCAGGTACGCCTGCATGACCAGGTCAATTATCGTGGTGAACGACGCAATGATGATGATGAAGATCGGGATGCGGATTGAATCAGGAATGAGCTTCCTGAAAAGACTTATCATGATTTCACTCATGACAAGGACGAATGTCATTGCGCAGCCCATGCCGAAGCCGTTTGCAACTGATGAGGTGACTGCGATTGATGAGCAGAGACCGATCATGATGACAAGCAGCGGGTTTTCTTTTACTAAGCCGTTTGTAAATATTTTCCAGTATTTCATTTTCTAAGCTCCTCAGTTTGCATCCAGATAGGAGCAGGCGGTTGCCGTTGCCTGACGAAGCAGAGCAGCAAATCCGTTTGTGGTGATTGTAGCGCCTGAAATGGCGTCAAAGTCTTCTTTCGGTGTGAAGGCGAGTGTTGCGCTTTTGCCTGCGAACTGCTCGTAGAAAGCAGGCTCAGTTGCCTTCTGGCCGAAGCCTGCGGTATCGCTTATTGAAAGGATGTGCACGCCGGTTATCTTCTTGTCAGCGTCAACGCCGACCAGGATTGTCGCCTTGTCGTAGGTAGGGCCGGTGACCTTTACCACGACGCCGGCTGTCTTGCCGTCTTTCTTTGCAGCGTACAGGCCGTCAACGGTGACAGTTCCTTCAAGGGCAGGAACGACGCCTGCAATTTCCTCAAAGCTGTCTGCGCCGTCAAACACGACGGAAAGACCTGCTTCAAGTTCTTTCTGTGCAGCTTCTGCAATGGCAGGCGCTGTCAGGTCGTTTACAAAAGCAAGGGCCACACAGGAGATACCTGCGAAAAGTGCGAGCACCAGGCCCAGTTTAAGCATTTCTTTCATTTTGCAGCCCCCTTGCCGGCTTTCTTTCCGTAGCCGTACTTGCGGGGAATGATGTGGTTCAGGAAAGGAGCCACAGCGTTCATTATCAGGATACTGAACATGACGCCTTCAGGGTAGCCGCCGAACTGACGGATAAGGAAGGTGATCAGTCCGCATCCGGCACCGAACACGAGCCGTCCGCCGCCTGTTACCGGAGTTGTGGCGTAGTCAGTTACCATGAATGTTGCACCGAAAATAAGGCCGCCTGAAAGCAGTGCGAACAGAACGTCGCCGCCTGCAATCCAGGTGCAGAGTGCAACGGTACCTACCATGGCGACAGGAGCGCGCCAGTC
>JAZUFS010000312.1:0-2011 GCA_045640805.1 Treponemataceae bacterium | reverse complement strand
GCCTGTATCCCAGCTTGGCGCCATGGTAAGAATGTTCGGCTTGAGCGCGCGCCAGTAGTCTGGGTAACCATCACCGAAAACAGCGATTGTCCACGCAAGAAAGCCGAGTCCGACGGTGCTCATCCGCGGGTCTTCAAGGATAATCTTCTTCTTGTAAACGGGATCGGTCAAATCCGCCAGTGACTTTGGCGCAGGAACTGATGACTCGCTGTCCCACATGACGGCAAACGTCGACCAGTCATACGGCGTCCAGTCAGTGAACACATCAGCCTGAACGGCGCGCGGATAAAGCATGTTGTCTATGCCAAGCAGTACATCCGACTGCGGTCTGCTCTTTTCAAGGATGGCTTTTGAAAGCACCTGGGCGGCACTGCCCACTGAAACGAGCGTAACTTTGTATCCTGTCTGTTCTTCAAAAAGACGGCAGATTTCAGGACCTGCGCCCCAGTCAGAGCAGAATGAATCGTTCGCATACACAACGACTTCGTTTGAGCGCGCACCATCTTTTGTGCCGCCAGCAGCAAGTGGAAAAATGATTGTTATTAAAAGGAAAATGGTAAAAAGACGAGTCTTCATACTTCCCTCCGCCGGTATTAACCGGATCAGGTTCAGGCGCCGTACGGAGCCTTTTACGGGTATAATCTCAGAGCCGGTGCTTTCAAGAAAGAGCGGCACACCCCGGTATGTGAAAAATCATATCAATTTGAGCATGAACGGTCAAGAAGACAAAAGTATTTCGAACGACTGTTCGAATGCAAGTTCCTCATCTGTTTCAGGTTCAGGGATGCTGATTTTCTGCTGCTGCCAGGAGGAAAGATAGATTGCGTTACACAACAGTAAGTTCCGCCGTCCGTCTTCTCCTGATGCGACACTCTTGCCCCGTGCAAAAGCGCTCAGCAGCTTGGTGTACTCATCCGGCTGCCCCGTCGTTTCGCTGATGTGCACATCCTTCCAGTTACCTTCTGGGCGCGAAAAGAAATCAGTCGTTTTCTTAAGCAGTTCGCTTTCACTCTGCGTCAGTTCAAACACGCAGATTCTGCCATCCTCATAGACAAGGCGCGCATCCTCAAATATCATTTCAAGGCGGTTGAAGCCCGCAGCCTCACCCGTGGATGAAGTGAAAACGCCGGTCACGCCATTCTTCCATTCAAGGAACACGGTCGCCTCGTCCTCAACCTCAACGGGATGATATTTTCCTTCATGGCAGAACGCCTGAACAGCAGACGGCATGCCACAAAGCCATGTAAGCAGATCAAGGTTGTGCGGGCACTGGTTCAGAATGACACCGCCTCCATCCGTCTTCCACTTCGCTTTCCAGTTGCCAGATTCGTAGTACGCAACGGGCCGGAACCAGTCGGTGACCGTCCAGTTCACGCGCTTCAGACTGCCATACTGGCCGCTTTCAGTTATTTGCTTGATTCTGAGAAATGCAGGGTTCGTCCGCTGCTGGAAAATCATGCCAAACTGCAGGTCCGGCCAGCGCGCGCGGTTTTTATGAAAGGCGTCAAGCATCTGCCTGCCCTGCCGCGAATACACACCGGCAGGCTTGTCGCAGAGCACGCTGATGCCGCGCGAAAATGCCGCCACCGCAAGTTCTTCGTGAGAGTAATGCGGCGTCACGACAAGCACGGCGTCAATGGCAAGGCTGCCCGCGTCATAATCGGCGAACAGTTCATCCGCAGAGGGATACACGCGCACAGCAGAAGGCAGGAAAGCACGCACCTTTTCGAGCATGCTTTCCTTGATTCTGGTTACGGCGGCAAGTGTCATGCCGGGCACATTGCCCTGGGAAATGAGACGCGCATAATTGGAGCCCATATTCCCCATGCCAAGAATAGCTACATTCATAAAAAGAAATGCTTACTTATTCGCTTCCCAACGCTCCTGAATGTAATCACAAGCTTGCTGAGCTGTTGCTTGTCCCCCAATGACTGCTTGTACCGCTTCATATATAGCCTGTCCAACACTTCCCGGCAGGAACTGGTCATAATACAGCTGAAAGTACTCTGCA
>JAZUFS010000311.1:0-9814 GCA_045640805.1 Treponemataceae bacterium | reverse complement strand
CATTCAGATAGCCCGTACGGACTGTATCTGCAGCAGATTGCACTCCATTTCCTGATGGAAGCTCCTGCCCAGGGGCATCAGGATGTGCGGCGTACCAAGATGCGCGCCATTCGGGGTCCCACGTGTTTTCCACGCGGTACAGAATGTGGGTGTTCGTGTTCCAGTTCATACGGAGTACATAGATGTCGCCGCACGGATGGATTGCGATGGATTCTATCTGTTCGTCAGGATTTGAATAATGAATTCTGATACTGTTCTTGCCATCAAAAATATTGATATACTCATCATCTTCAACAATTGTGATTATGTATTGTCCAATTTCATAAGATTTACCCCAGCGGTATAGTTTATCATCAATATAAAGATTGTTTACTTGCTTTTTAGATTTGACTTCCAGTTTGATTGTCAGATGCGGAGCATATTTCCCGCTGTTCAGCATTTCTATCGTCTCGGTTGGTCCCTTGAAGTTCGCTTTGTTCTGCGCTTCATCCATGGATGGGTGCTCTATGCTGTACAGGTTGCTGTTATCATCAATAAAGAACAGGACATCGCACTGTTCATCGTAATAAGTTCCTTTAACTGACAGTCTTAATGGCCAGCTGAGTAAATTTACTGAAAAAATAAGATTGAAGTTTTTATCATAGAGCTTTGCCCTTCCTGATGTTCCTCCATCAAAAAAGTAATATTTCTCTGTAATTGCATTAAAGCCTAATTCATCTCGTATATAATCAAGACTCTGTAGAAACTCTAATTTGCCGGTATCAAGATTAAAACTATAAAAGCTCTTCGTTTCGACCTGTGTCATATAGGCATTTCCAAGAGTATCGAATTTGATTCCACTTCCTGTACCATCATCCTGCGGAGCCAATTCTGAATTCTGTCTTCTAAATAAATATCCTTGTTCTCTTTTATTTTCGAATTCAAACATTTTCACCAGCGGATATTCTTCTGCAAATATCTGCATAACCAGTAGTGTCGCTAAGAGTATGCTTACTAATAAAGTCTTTCTCATTTTGTTCTCAATCTCCCAATACTGAAACAATCTGCTGATTTTTACTTCTTGGCTTTTCTGGAATTGTATATTTCAGTTTTCCTTCTTCTATAAGGGGCAGAACATAATTCTTTATGAAATAGGCAGGATGCTTTTCATCAAAGCCAAACTGCCTTGCCAGAACTTCCTTAGAACGCGGTTTACTGCAGAAGCGTACAATTTCCTCTGAAATACCGGCATCTGTTCTTTTCTCGTTGAAAAGAGTTACCTTAAAAGAACCTCGAACCGTCTCAAATTTTGGCTCCCGTAATCCCGCCTTCTTCATCTCTGCATAAATCGTCGGAATTCCTGAATAACGGTTTTCTGTTGTATTCATAATCTCAAGCGCAGCCGCAATGAACGGATTCCTTACATCCGCTTTCGTTTTTCCCAGATTATCAAGCGTAAGCCTGCCATATAATCCACCAGGATTAGTCACTTCAATTCTATTTGGATACATTTCAAGCCGTATCGGTTCATTCTCCGTATGAATGCTGTAATCCCGATGAATCAGGGCATTCAGTATAATTTCGCGGATTGCCTTTACCGGATATTCATGAACATCTTTCCTATGCCCGGTATCATCAATCACCGTTGAGACCGCCATATTCTGCTGCACAAAAGCAAGGGCACTTTCAAGCATTTGTGGAATAGTACCATCAAAACGCTTATTCACAATAAAACGCTCACCAGTGCTGCTTTCATCCGCATATTCTTTTGAAGCACATACTACGGCAATAATATCAAGATTAGGAGAAAGATACTGCGGATATTTGCCAAAAAGCATGATACCGCAAACAGTCGGAACTCCGTTTTTATCAGAAAAGCCATTCAGGGTGACGAGCGTTTTTCTGTCCATATTAACCAGATTCGGTTTTGCTGTAACTGCTTTTGCAATGAATCCATCAAGCTGTATCTGATCAATCAGAGATTCATCAATTCTTCTGCATGTCCTCAACTCATCTTCTGTTTTATATTTAAAGGCATCATAACTGTATATTTCATACTCGGTCATAGGCAGGTCAGCATCACCAATCCGGATATAAGAACCTTTACTTTTTCCTTTTCCGGTGTAATAACAAGGCTTACTGATTGAATCCATTTCTGCAATCTCTGCTGCCAGCACTACTTTTCCCTCATACGTGCACATACTTATAAGCGGACGTACAACAGGCTCCATCTCTTTTGCCTGCTCAACAATCTTTTTTTCAAGGATATCAGGATTTTGAACACCACAGACAGTATAACCGGCTTTTTCATCAATGCCAAACAGTATGATTCCGCCTTCAGTATTGGAAAAACTTGAAAAACAGTCATACAGTTTTTCTGGAGCACCATTTTTAGCACTTTTGAATTCAATATTCAAAGTCTCTGTTTTCCGCTCCAACACTTTCATCAGCAAGTTGAGCAACTCAGTTTCCTGCATATTTTCTCCCTAAAAACTTGTGTTTACGAAAATAATACTGCAAATTTCGAAAATATGCAAATTTACGAAAATTAATTACGAAAATATTTTCATAAATTATGTATCACTGATTTCATCACCGCAAATCCGGCAGACTTCGAAACGCTTGATACCTTCGAGATAATCACTTACTGACCATGTACCAGTAGTGGTAATGTACAATTACAAGTAACCGCTGCCGCTTCCTTGTATAGAACTAGGCGCTCATTATCGCATAGTCCTGCTGCGAAATCAGTCGGCTACTGCCGTGCTACCGCTTCCAGTGCCTGTATCATTTCAACGAGCTTTGCGCGGTGTTCCGGCAGCGTGATGTCTGCAGCGGATTTGCCGTCGTCGGTGTACCAGACTTCCTTGTCAAAATGTGCCGCCAGGTCTGCGCTGTTGAAGTGGTAGCCGTACAGCGCAAACACCGTGTTTCTGAGAAGGCGCAGGTCTGCCTTGCTTAAGCCTTCAAGCACTTCAGTCACGTACGTGCCGTAGTCGTCATCGGTCCACCCGTTGATGGCCATTGCGTAGAAGTCGGGTTCGCCCCACGTCCGGCGGATGCGGAATACTTCGGTGTAGTCTTCACCTGCTATGTAGTAGTAGATGTTGCCACCAAAGCCGACGTACCAGCTGGTGGAAATTCCTGAATAGTCATTTTTTAAGAAGTCTGCATAACCTTCATATTGAGATCTAGATAAATTTCTTCCATCCGGATTAATTATACATAATTTCGTTTTGTCATAATCAAATATCATTTGATATCCATATCCATTCTGATCATATTGAATTAAATCTGAACTTATAAATGGATATTTCACATAAAAATTTTCCAGTATATTTAAAGTAGAATAATAAGTCTCTCCCCAGACTAGAACTTCATCGTTAAGGAACTTTTCCTTCAGTCCAAGTTCTTCTGCACGCAAAAGGCTTTCTTCGTACTTTTCACTGTCATATTCCTTCAGATACCCCATGGCTTCTTCCGATGTATATATCACCCCTTCCGTATCTACAGCTCCAGGAATTCCCTTTCCGTCTACGTAATAGACTATGTATCCGCTTCCTTTTTTCAGTATGAAACTGATGCCGGAAGAGACATTGTCAATGAATTTATACGGAGAATTGTTAAATATATAAACTAATCCTTGTGAAGATACTGCCCAATAATCATTACCCATCTTAAACAATCCAGGTAAATAGGGACAACTACGTGCTTCAATTATCGGTTCTGATGTTTCGAAATCAGTCAAATCATAATAAAAGAAATCTTCTGTTCTAGGATCAAAGCATATCATCTGGCTTTGTATTTCATCAACATACAATCCGGATGGAAAATGACCTAAGGCTGCAGGATATTCCTTATTCTTAATACTATGATTAGTTCCTATCTTTTCTACAGTCTGTGAAAAACAGGGTACACATAACAGAAAAATAAATGTTAATAGTAAATGTTCTCTAAGTATTTTTTTACTCTTCATTTATGCATAATCTCCTTAACTGATAGTTTGAATTCTCTTCGTTATCTCCCATTACCTGAAACCAATTTCCTTTATGAACTCTATATGTCCGCCAGGCTCCATATATTCCACTTGTCGAATGTATCACATCCACCTGCCTGAAATCCGTTATCTGCATGGTGTCATCAATACATGAATCCCAAAAGCCAGATAGGAATGCGGCGGTCTGTGCCATATTCAATGTCGTCAGCAATTATGTATGAATCTGGAATTTCCTGAATCTGTTTTCTTTTTTTATTTTTGCCGCCTACTTCAAACGTATAGCGGGAATCCACATAAAAATCACCCTCGTCTGGAAACGAAACCCTGTGTGAATGAAGCAACTGATTAAGCACAAAAGTTTCCCTTTTGTTTCCTACATTGGCAGTATTTCCGCTTAACAGTTCCATCAGATTTGTATTTTCAAGCAGGATTTTTTCCGGCTTTTCAAGCACGCTCAAACCACGTGCCTTTTTATACAGCAGATTAATCAGTTTCGCGTCTTCAAGATACTTCAGATACTGTAACAGCGTCTGTCTTGATATGCCTATCATATGTGCAAGTTCTGAAATATTCGGAATGAACGGTGCTGATTCTCCAATAACCGCAAGCAGTTTCTTCAGTTTTGGAATATAAGCAATCTCCACTCCGCGCAGAAGAGGAAATTCAATTTCCAGAATCATGTTTATCGTTTCATTCAGCCTGCTCTGATAATCTCCCTTTCCATCAAGAAAATACGGATAATATCCCCTTTCTAGATACTCGTCAAAAAACTCAAACGGTTTTATCTTAGAAACGATTTCGGCGGATATCTCTTCATTATGAGCAATGATTTCTTCAAGCGGATAGATTGGAAACGCATACTGCTTTGTCAGAAACAGGTATTCGCGGAAAGAAAGACCATGAAGCTCATATACCAATGCGCGTCGGCTTAAATCGGATCTTGCATTCAGAATTTCAAGAAGGGATGAACCTGTAAACGCTATATGAAGCTCAGGATAATCATCATACAGGTTCTTTATTTCCTGTGACCAGTCCGGATACTTATGAACTTCATCAAGAAACAGATGAGTTCCACCCTTCCTGCAAAAAGTTTCAGCCAGTTCCGTAAGTGTGTTTTTTGAAAAATACAGGTTATCAAGGCTTACGTACAGAACCTTGTTGAGATTATCGGTAAATGCTTTTTTTATGTGCTGCAGGAACAGCGTGGTCTTTCCGGTTCCCCGAGAACCACGTACACCTATAAGCCGGGCATTCCAATTAATTTTCTTCTCAAGTTCTCTTTCTAAAGATGGTAAAGGCATAGCCATCTTCTTTCTGAAAGATTCTATCAACTTTTCCATAACTACAGTTTACAATATAATCTGCTTTTTGTTAAGTCCAGATAACACTTTTTTTTTACTGCCGTGCTGCCGCTTCCAAAGCGAACACCGTGTTCCTTAGAAGGCGCGGGTCTTTCTTGCTTAAGCCTTCAAGCGCGACAAGCACATCCAGTGGCTTATTAAGCTGCACCCAGCCGGGCAAGCGGCCCACAGGCTGCCTTGTTCCTTCCTTCAGATACCAGCACGCCTGAGCGGCCTGCATGCCAGAGGCGGTCGCGGCCTCAAGCTCATTGCTGCCGCCATCGCCCACGTACAGGCACTCGTCCGCGCGCACACCAAGTTCGTGTAAGCAGTGCGCGAAAATGTCCGCGCCCGGCTTTTTCATACCGAGCTCACAGGAAAGACACGCAACATCAAAATAAGGCCAGAGCGCGCTTTCCTTAATGACGTCGCGCTCCTCGAAAAAGCAGTTTGATATGAGCGCGACCTTTATGCCGGCCACTTTCAGCGCTTCAAGCATGGGGATGATTTCAGGATGCAGATGGTCGAACAGCTCGACCGTGACGTTCCGCCGCTTCTCTACAATGCGCGCGAAAAGCTCATCCGTGTAGCAGCCGTTCGTGCGGAGGATGCGCTCGAACACTTCCTCGACCGTAATCTTGCCGAGCGTGCGGTCATCCTCAGTCGGATTCCAGATTTCGCGGAACTTCGGCTCGGGAATGCCCATGTCGGCGCAGATTTCACGCCCCATGTACTGCGGACTCTCAAACATCGTGATGAGCGTCTCGAACATGTCGAACACAACTGCCTTTTTATTCATATGAAACTCCTGCACCAGGGGACGGTTCTCCAGTCACAACTGAACGTGTACCACAGAACCGTCCCCTGGTCACACCTGCGTATGCACCACAGAACCGTCCCCTGGTCCCTCAATATTCACCGCGGCGGACGCGCTTATCCAGGTTCCGCGAAAAGCGGGCGATGGCCTTCATTTTTTCCTTGCCCCACTCGCTTTCGGTATGCAGTTTAGCATACATCTCCCATCGTTCGGAAGAGAGCGTGCCATCCGCGAGCGCTGCGAGGACAGCGCATCCGGGCTCGTTTGTGTGGCTGCAGTCGCTGAACTTACACTGGCTGAAAAGAGAAGTCACATCAGAGAACGCTTCTTCAAGGCCTTCTTCTGCATCAATGATGCCGAGTTCGCGCATACCGGGCGTATCCATGATCCAGGTGCCGCAGGGAAGACAGAACAGCTGCCGGTACGTTGTCGTATGCCGGCCCTTTCCGTCTTCATCGCGGATTGCATTCACCTTCATCAGGTCCTGACCGCTCAGTGTGTTGAGCAGCGTGGATTTACCGACACCTGATGAACCGAGAAGTGCAATTGTCTTTCCTGGTTCAAGATATGCGCGCACCGCATCAAGGCCGAAACCTGTCTTCGAACTGCAGGCGATTACATCCGCTTTCTCACAGACTGCTTTTGTAATTTCCACCTTCAAGTCCACGTCATCCGACAGATCAGCTTTTGAAAGAATTACGACAGGCTTTGCTCCCGCCTGCAATGTGAGCGTTACGAAACGGGCAATTCTGTTTTCGTTGTAATTCTGATTCAGGCTTGTCACGATGAACACGTAGTCAAAGTTCGAGACGACAGTTTCCTCGAGCAGGTTCTTCACGAACGCTTCTGCATGGCCTGAGCGGTTCGGGCGCTTGAAAACTGTTTTACGGGGAAGCACCTCTGAAATAAGGCCATCCCCATACTCATTGATTTCTGCAGTCACGTAGTCGCCGACGACGGGTGGCTCAAGCTGCAGGTTGTAAAATTTACCCTTCAGTTTTGCATCGATGGTTTTGTCGCCATCCAGAATGGAAAAAAGGTTTTTCTGCACGCAGATAACGCGTGCGGTTATTGTTGTATTCACGATAGTTCTCCAGATTGCAGATTTCTGCCGCAAATATTGATGCCGCGGCACGGGCAGCGGAAACTCTCCGTTTCAATCTGGAAAACTGACACGCTGAATACGTTCAGAGGGAAAGAAAGAAACGGAGGTTGATACGGATGTCTTTCATAAGTCTTAGTCTCAACCTCCTTACAAATCGGGTGTTTTTATGCTCTCAGTATATACGGCCGGAAACGGGATGTCATTAAAGCCGTGGTTTAATGTCTTGTGCCATCCGCACCCAGGCTTGAGTAAATCTTTGCCTTGAACGTCGCGCTGCCATCCCACTTGGTGTACTCGGTGTCTTGCAGATAGCTCATGCCGAGCTTTTCCATGACACGGCCGCTTCCTCCGTTGTCGCAGGCGAACTCGCCCTGCAGCTCACGGATGGGGCGCACTGAGTTTACATGCGCGATAATCGCTTTCTCGGCCTCGGTGACATATCCCTTATTCCAGCGGTCGTGGCGCAGGTTGTAGCCTACTGCCCAGACATCAATGTCAGGGTGGTAGTAAAGGCCGCCAGAGCCGATGACCTTACCCGTCTCCTTTTCAACAAAGCAGTACTCGTATGAGTCAGGATTCGTATGATCAATAGACTCAATCCATGTGCGGACGTCTTCTGCCTTCGTGTAAAGCGGATACAGCATGAACTTATTGACGACAGGGTCGCCGCACCATTCAAAAGCGTCAAGGTAATCATCCGGCTGTATCATGCGCAGGATGAGGCGCTCAGTCTCAAGTACAGGTTTCAGTTTTTCAATATCTGTCATGTCATACTCCAGTTCAATACATTCCCAGTCACCAAACTCCATTTTCCAGATGTCGGTGCCTGTCCGCTTAAAGCCTGCGCTTTCGTAGCAGCGGTAAGCCGGCGGATTATTTGCAAACGCGCCCATCGTGACGCGCTGTACGCCTTTCAGTTCATTGCGCACATAATTGAGTGCAAGACGTATCATCTGCTTTCCGATGCCCTTACCTCGCAACTCAGGATTCACAATAACGAAACCAAAGCGCACAGCTGTCATGTCATCTGCATCCGGATAGCGGATAATCATGTGACCGGCAACAGCACCGTCATCGTCCACCATTGTAAGCGGAAAAAACTTTCCGGCAGCAAGATGGGGCTCGTAGTTTTTGACAAGCGCGTCAGAAGAAAGAGGAAACTCAGTTCCGAGACGGTCAGAGCTCCATTTATAAAGGCTCTCCTTATCCTTAACCCAGCCGGTGATGATGGCTGAATCGGTATTTTCGAATGCGCGGAATTTCATGCGCCCTCCTTACAAGGTAAGTATAACCCGAGTATAAGGGTTTGTGGCGCGGAGTAAAATAAAGTTGCGGTGTAATTCTAGGCTTCGAGCAACCACTCACGGATATTTTTCCGGATTATACCATCCTCATTGGAAACTGGTAATGAATCCATTGAAAGAACCAGTTTGGGATAATTATCCTTTATTATCTTCAATGGTTTGTATTCGCGGTAAGTCGTTTCTTCATTCTGTAACAGATAACATACCTGAATATATTGCCTTTCACCATTTTTCTCTGCCACAAAATCAATTTCCATATCATTCAATTTGCCTATATACACATTGTAATCACGTCGCAGTAATTCAAGGAAAACAATATTCTCAAGCAAGCCAGCAATATCCCTGTCTTTATACCCCAAAAGATGGTATTTAATGCCTGTATCTGCAATATAGTATTTTTCAAGAGTTTCCAGCAGACGTTTTCCCTGTAAATCGTATCTGGGAACTTTATACAAAAAGAGCGCTTGTTCCAAATACCCCAAGTCATTGTAAATCGTTTCAACAGCAGCAGATCTTCCCTGGCTTTTCATAAAATCAGAAATTCGCTTGGCAGAAAAGATGTTACCAATATTTCCGGTAATAAACAGCACAATCTTTTGAAGCAAATTAGTATCCCGAATATTGTTTTTCGAAATGACATCCTTCAATAAAACAGTTGAAATAATTCCTTCAAGATATGAATTAACGGAAATATCAGAATTGAAATCCTTAAGGGCAGGAAAACCACCATATTTTATAAACTCTGAAAAAGCCTTTTCGCTATCAGTTTTCGAATGGAAAAACAAAAACTCTTTATACGAAAGAGGATAAATGGGAATCAGTACATACCGTCCCGCAATATACGTTGCCAATTCACTTGAAAGAAGTTTTGCATTTGAACCTGTCAGATAGATATCACAGTCAATCGTATCTGATGAGTAAATACTGTTTATGCATTTTTCCCAGCTCTCAACTTCTTGAATCTCGTCAAAAAGCAAATACAATCTGCCGGAACCCTTGTCACTTTTTCCCCGTATATAGTCATATAATACTTTGCTCGTACACAATGATGCATTCTCAAAATTCTCAAAATCAATGTAGATAATCTGCTCATCCCGTATTCCCCGTTTAGCGAGTTCTGCCATAAGCAGTTTCATCATGAATGATTTTCCAGACCGTCGTATGCCATACAGTACCTTTATGACATTTTTGTCTTTATATTGAGAAAGAATAACCTCTGTATTCTGTCGGGTAAGAATATTCACTTCCATACTTTTTAGAGTATAATCTAAA
>JAZUFS010000310.1:0-3735 GCA_045640805.1 Treponemataceae bacterium | reverse complement strand
TGCAGCAACTTCCGCAGCACCCTCTACATCAATCTTATTACACAGAATGATGTGCGGCTTCTTTGCAAGATCTTCAGAGAAAGACGCAAGTTCCGCGCTCAGTTTTTCGTAGGCGTTCAGTGCATCCGGATCACTGCAGTCGACAATAAAGACAAGGCCGACGGTGCGCGAAATGTGCTTCAGGAAACGTATGCCGAGTCCCGCACCTTCTGATGCGCCCTCAATGATGCCGGGAATGTCCGCAATGATGATATCCTGCTCATCATCTACACGCAGAACGCCAAGATTAGGTATTTTTGTTGTAAACGGATACGGAGCAATCTTTGGACGCGCGTTTGTAAAGTAGTCAAGGAGCGAAGACTTTCCTGCGTTCGGAAAGCCGACAAGACCTATATCCGCCATAATGCTCAGTTCTACACGGAGCATGCGGGTTTCGCCCGGCTTTCCTTCATGAGCGTACTTCGGCGCCTGGTTGGTGGAACTCTTGAAGTGCATGTTACCCCAGCCACCCTTGCCGCCTGTCAGGAAGACAAACTGCTCGTTGTCGGCTTCTGTCGTAAACTCACATACAACTTCATTGGTGTCCCAATCGCGGACGACAGTTCCTGGTGGCAGCGGAATGATGACATCCTCACCATCTTTTCCGTAACGGTTACGGCCCTCACCGTCCCCTCCGTTACGAGCCTTGTATTTACCCTTATATCTGAGATGTGCCAGAGTCCTTAAATTACGCTTGCAGCAGAAAATGACATCGCCGCCACGACCACCGTCACCACCGGAAGGGCCGCCAAGCGGGATGTACTTCTCTCTTCTGAACGCGATGCAGCCATTGCCGCCTTTTCCAGAACTGACTTCAATACGTGCTTCATCAGCAAACTGTATCATCTTGAATCCTCAATGATAAATATACAAAAAAAATACCCGGTCGCACACCTTTCGGCAGCTATAACCGGGTACTCTGTTACACAATATTCAGAAAACTTATTTTGCCTTTACTGGCTCAATTGAAGCAAGCTTTCTGCCTTTGCGCTCGTGGTAAACAACCTTACCACTTTCTGTAGCATACAGTGTATCGTCTTTACCAAGCTTTACACCATCGCCCGGGTTAATCTTTGTTCCTCTCTGGCGTACCAGAATTGAACCTGCAGTAACAACTTCACCGCCGTAAACCTTAACTCCAAGATATTTTGGGTTTGAATCACGACCGTTCTTTGCGCCGCTTCCGCCTTTCTTGCGTCCCATTTTTATGCCTCCGCATCCTGATTTTCAGTTTGTACCCGCATCGATACATTGTCCGGAAACTCTTCCTGAAGCTGACTTAGTCCTGTTTCAAGAAAACTTTCACAATGCATCAACAAAGCATTCTGAGCTTTGTCAAAATCCTTCACACGAAATGCGAGTACTCCGCGTTCAGGTGCATCTATCTCTAAATTGATACCGGCAGAAGAAGCAAGCAGCGAACTGACTGTGCGGAGAAGGACAGAAACCCCCGCGCAGGCAATATCTTCGCCTTTTGCTGCATAGCCGGCATGGCCTTCTGCCAGGCAGGATCTGAACGCACCGTCCGTAGAACGAATGAGCCGGATCGTTACCATACCACGCCGGTTACCGGACCATCAGGTCCTTATGCAATAACGATATCCTGAATGCGGATATTGGTGTACTGCTGGCGATGACCGATTGTTCTGCGGTAATCTTTCTTGCTCTTGTACTTAAGAACGATGACCTTGTCATCCTTGAAGCTGTCTTCAACTACTGCAGTTACCTTAGCACCTGCAACATATGGAGTACCAACGCTTACCTTATCACCGTCGCTTACGAGAAGGACAGTATCGATATCTACAGTCTTACCTTTTTCAATATCAAGCTTATCAACCTGAATGAGGGCATCTTTCTCAGCCTTGTACTGCTTGCCCTTATACTCTACCAGTGCGTACATCTTACACCTCTATTTAATATATATGCCGCAAGTTCCTCAACCGAAATGCGGGACACCGGATAGAACGGGGATTCACCGATGTCAGGAATACATGCGTATTAAGCATTGTATTAGTTTCTCTATTTTTGGTCAATATCTTTCAGACCGTTACATCGTTTCAAGATAAGGAATAAGAACGACGTTCATGGCATTCTTGAGTACCTGGCTGACACACTGAGCAAGAGCAAGACGGGCAGCTGCCAGTTTTCCATCTTTTTCTGCCACGCTCAGGATCGGACAGTCGTGATAGAACTTGCTGAATCCCTTTGAAACTTCATACAGATAGCCTGCAACCTGTGACGGGTCTAGCGTCTTTGCGGCTTTTTCAAGCACTGCAGGGTAGTCACCGAGCGTCTTGATGAGTTCCCATTCAGCAGGATCTTTCAAGAGAGAGAGAGCCTCATCGCCGTAATCAGGTGCAACGCCGGCTTCGTCTGCCTTCCGGAGGATTGAAGCAATACGGGCGCCCATGTACTGAAGATACGGACCTGTATTACCGTTGAATGAAAGAGATTCTTTTGGATTGAACATCATGTCCTTTGAAGGCGTTGCTGACAAGAGGAAGTAATGAAGTGCACCAAGAGCGATGTTCTCGGCAACAGCAGCAGGATCTCCGACAGCTTCTTCACGGCCCTTCTCTGCGATTTCAGCAAGAGCTCCGTCGCGCAGTGAGCTGATAAGGTCATCAGCATCGACAACGGTACCTTCGCGGCTCTTCATCTTACCTTCAGGAAGATTGACCATACCGTATGAAAGGTGGAACAGGCTGTCTGTCCATGAATAACCGAGTTTCTTGAGGATATGGAACAAAACCTTGAAATGGAACTGCTGCTCTGAACCTACAACGTAAACAAGCTGATTGAAGTCCCAGTCATCATGGCGGCTTACTGCCGTTCCAATATCCTGTGTGATATATACTGAAGTGCCATCCTTTCTGAGCATGACCTTCTCTTTGTCTTCGCCGTCCTTGTTCTTTCCGACTACATCAGTTACGTCTATGCGGACAGAACCGTCATCAGCCTTAAAGAATACACCGTCTTCAAGTCCTTTCAGGATGATTGCCTTTCCCTTGAGGTATGTGTCGCTTTCAAGATAGAACTTGTCGAATGAAACGCCGGTGCGCTCGTATGTCTGCATCATGCCGTCGACAGCCCACTTGTTCATCTGGGTCCAGAGCTTACGAAGCTCTTCGCCGCCTTCTTCCCACTGCTTGAGCATGGCCTGTGCGCCCTTCTCGACAGCGGTCGGCTCATCAGCCTTTCCTGCGGCAGCAAGCTCATCAGCCTGCGCTTTCCTCATCTTCTCAAATTCAACGTAGCAGTCACCGACAAAGCGGTCGCTCTTAAGCCCGAGTGACTCTGGCGTATCTTTAAGGACGAACTTGTAGTCTTTTGTAAGGCCGTTCTCATCAACCCATTCTGGATGACCTGAATGATTCTTGATGTAAGCAAGCATTGATTTGCAGATATGAACACCGCGGTTGTTGATAAGGTCAACTTTGAACACCTCAGCACCTGCAGCTTTCAGAATGCGGCTGACAGATTCTCCGAGTGCATCGTTTCTAAGATGTCCAAGATGGAGTGGCTTGTTTGTATTCGGACTTGAGAACTCAATCATGACGCGGCGGCCAGAAAGAGGAGCCTTGCCTTCTTTGTTTACAGAGCCGTACGTATCAGCCTGCTCATGAATTGCCTTGAGTGTCGTGCTTGCAGCAGCAGCCTTGTTAAGTTTTGCGTTGACATATGGGCCGACGTTAA
>JAZUFS010000309.1:0-1809 GCA_045640805.1 Treponemataceae bacterium | reverse complement strand
TGACCGGTAAGCTCAACAAGGACATTGTCGGCATCCTGCTGCAGGAAGGCGGCAAGGCAGTCGGCCTTTCAGGCGTTGACTCCGGCCTGCTCCGCGCAAAGAAGATTGAGAAGGACGGCGCTGATTTGGGATATGTCGGTGAAGTAACTGAAGTTAATCCTGAGATTGTGCAGTCTCTGCTCGACCAGGGCTTTATCCCGGTCATCTCTACCGTTGCTCTTGGTGAGCAGGGGGATGAGAGCCGCTACAACATCAATGCTGACACCGCAGCTGCAAAGATAGCAATCGCGCTCAATGCCGAAAAGTTCGTTCAGCTGACAAACGTACCGGGCGTCCTGAGAAAAGTGGAAGATCCGTCATCACTGATAAAGCGGATAGACAGGGTCGCCATTCCTTCAATGATGGCTACCGGCATTATTTCAAGCGGCATGATTCCTAAGATTGAGTGCTGCCTTGCTGCATTGAACGGCGGTGTTCCACGTACGCACATCATCGACGGCCGCGTTCCGCACAGTCTGCTCATCGAAATGTTCAGCGACCGTGGAATCGGAACAATGATTTATTGATTTCATCAATAAATCATTGTCGCAAGAACGTACCAGGGCACACCACTGGGGTGTAACGTTCTTGCTTTGCTTTTATAAACTTATGGAGGTTTTATATGGCAGGGGTTATTGCTAATAATTATGGCAGCTTTCCGGTTGTGTTTGCTAAGGGAAAGGGCTGCACCCTCACTGATGTGATGGGAAAGAAATATATCGATTTTGTTTCCGGTATCGGCGTCAACTGTCTGGGACACGCTCATCCGGCTCTGGTAAAGGCTGTTACAAAGCAGGCTAAGAAAGAGATACACATTTCAAACTACTACAATTCAGACGTGGCGCTTAACTACGTTGAAAAAATGCTCGCAGCATCAGGCTATGAGAGAATCTTCTTCGGAAACAGCGGCGCAGAGGCAAATGAAGCTGCAATCAAGCTCGCCCGCAAGTACGGCTGGCTTGTTTCAGAAGGCCAGATTGCTTCCACTTCAGGCGCGCCGGCTGCAAAGGCTGACAAAAAGAGAAACGTAATCGTCACTCTTGAAAAGTCATTCCACGGAAGAACAGTCGCCACGCTTATGGCTACCGGCCAGGATAAGTTCCATCCGGACTGCTTTGCACCGTTCCCGGAAGGATTCAAGACAATCCGTGCCAACAACTACGATGACATAAAGACTGCGTTCGACGACACCGTCTGCGCTTTCATGCTTGAGTGCGTACAGGGCGAGGGCGGCGTAAACCTGGTAGACGCTGAGTGGGCAAAAGCCGCCGCAGACGCTGCCAGAAAAGCAGGTGCCATCGTCATTGCAGATGAAGTACAGACCGGTATGGGAAGAACCGGCACCCTGTTCGCAAGTGAGCAGCTTGGCTTTGATCCTGAGGTCATTACCACTGCAAAGGGAATTGCGGGCGGCGTTCCGATGGGTGCCTGCCTTTTCAATGGCATCGTGAAGGATGTGTTTGTCGCCGGTGACCACCAATCAACGTTCGGCGGCAATCCGCTTGCAACAGCAGCCGCAACTGCAGTCATTACCGAGCTTACGAAACCGGGCTTCCTGGAGCATGTTACTGAGACAGGCGAATATATCAGGCAGACGGTGAAGGACTGGAATCTTCCTTGCGTAAAGGATGTCCGCGGTAAGGGTCTCATGATCGGCATTGACATTGAACAGAGCGCTGGTGCCGTTCAGAAAGCTTGTCTTGAAAGTGAGAAGTCGGAGGCCAAGCGGTCTTAGGAAGACAATACTCAGGAACAACTCCTTGGGTGACA
>JAZUFS010000308.1:0-6626 GCA_045640805.1 Treponemataceae bacterium | reverse complement strand
ATTCCCCGATTGTGTAATGGTAGCACCGCAGATTCTGGTTCTGCTTGTGGGGGTTCGAATCCTCCTTGGGGAAAAAAAGCTGGACTCCAAGATGTTCAGCTTTTTTTTTGAGAAGTCGTGAGCAATAAGAAAGCGAAGCGGCGTTTTGCGAAGCAATTATTAGTAATTACGTCTCGCGAGTTTTGCGAAGCAAAACTCGTTGAGAAAAAATTGCGTAGCAATTTTTTTCTCGGTTCCTTCGAATATCGGCTAGTTCGTGGCCCTCTCAAGGCTAAAAGATGGGTTCGATTCCCATAGGAACCGTAAAACAATAAAGGCACCCAAGTGGGTGCCTTTATTGTTTTACAACTAGTTTTGTTTTCGCGAAGCAAAAACAAAACTAGCGAAAGCACGAAAAAGCAGTCATGTAATTAACTCCCGAATATTGCAGATAGTACGGTTTCTATGGGAATCGAACCGCGGAACGAGCGCCGAGCAGGTGCGAGGAAGAGCCGCCAGGACGGCGGCGGCAGCGAGTGGAGACGGGGCGGCGGGAGCACACACGGACGGCTAATCCAGTACCCAGCCGGCTTTGAGCATGGCATTCAGGTTTTCGTACGTTGCAACAATTTCATCCGTTGGAACGGGGACGTAGTTCTGGGTTTTAACTGCTTTGAGCGTAATGCTGCCATCAGATTCCGGGAAATATGAGCCGAAGTTCCACTTCTCATTTTTTACAATGGCTCCCGGGAAAATATCGTTTCTTGTTCTTTCCTGTAATTCCTTACTCCATGCCATGATGTGCCTCCTTTTCCGGTAATGGTTTCCGGCGTCACTATAATATAGTGAGATTTGCGCAGAATAATTTCTTTTTTTTGAAAAAAAATTAAAAGTTTACAGCAATTTTTATAGATGTATCTTACATCATGCATTTTGCTGCGCGCCCAACCTTTTTCTTGCGGCATATCCTGTTGACGCCAGCATAAGGGGTGCTTACACTAACGGATATGACTGACACGCTTTCATTCCATTTTCCCTATTTGTCTTCAGAGCAGGACACACTCGCACCGCACGCATTCCTTACGACCATTTCTGCCGGAAAGATGCGCTTCCGCTGGGATGAGACGAATACGCTTCGGGATGCGTACTTTGCGCGCGTTCTGCCTGCTGGAAAAACGCTTGTGCCGCTCGAACTCATTCATTCACGGACGGTGTTCTGCATTGAAAACGGCGCGCGCGATGCCTTGAAAGCAGACTTAAGCCTTTACGGCAGCTGCAGCATTGAAAGCAGTCCTGCCGCGCCAGTACTTTCGCTTCCGGACGGTTCCTGCGTGAAAGCAGACGGCGCGCAGGCAGACGGACTTATTACAGACGACCGCTGCTTTGTGCCTGTCATTACCGTTGCCGACTGTATGCCGCTCTGGTTGTATGACCCTGAAACAGGCGTTTTCGGCGTTCTTCATTCAGGCTGGAAGGGAACGGGCATTGCAGGTGAAGCTGTCCGGTTTGCGGCGAAAAAGTTCGGCGCACGTCCTGAGAATATCCGCGTCATTATCGGACCGCATATAGAACCGTGCTGTTACCGCGTGGATAACGAACGCGCAGACTGGTTCATCCGTGAGTTTGGGGAAGCGTGCGTGTCTGACAGAACTGAAGACGGCAGCCGCCTTTCTCTTACCGAAGCAAACAGAACGGTGCTGTCGCGCGCCGGAGTTCTGCCTGAACATATCCTGATTACCGGCGGCTGTACAAGCTGCTTTGAAGAAAACGGCGAACATCCGTATGCATCTTTCCGGCGTCAGGGACCAGAGAAATTTGCGCCAATGGCTGCGTATATATACTGAATTTCCATTTGGTCTTATTACCGGATAGTTTATGTGTTAGCGATGGGAGCAGCGGCGGAGCCGTTCGGGAGCGAAGCGGACGAATGGAGGGAGCCGTGCGACCGGAACTGCGGACGTAGCGGCCCGGAGTGAGCGGCGCGAACGGCGGGAAACACCCTGAAAAAAAATCAGTCTACATCCTCAATGACTTCGACTTTTTCATCAAGCTGTTCCGGATGCAGCAGAATATCCCTGAGCTGATGAAATGCTGCGGCATAGTAGAAGCCGTCGCAGATCCGCTCATCTGTTGAGACAGTGAACTCGAAATAGCGCTTCGGCTTTACGCTGCCGTCTGCCTGCAGTTCGTTCTCATGCTTTACAGCGGAAAATGCCATGAAGACAGGGACGTTGCCGAAGTTGTACAGGTGGTGGAACACCGGCGGAATGCCAAGCGATCCCATTGATGTAATGACGATTGAGCCGTGAAACGGACTTAACGCTATAAGACCCGCCGGCAGCAGACCGAAGTAGTCAAAGAACTTCAGGCTGCCGACGACAAAGCGGAGCAGAAGGCGCGGAATGTAGTTCAGAAGCCGTGCGAGTTTGTCAAACGCGTTTTTCTCATCCCCCTGATTCTTTACTTCTTCTACGACTTTACTGAACTGCTCGTATACTTCAACTGCGGTTGCATCACGTTCAAAATCGAGCTTGATCATGGTTTCTTCGCCTTCAAGATTCATTTCTTTCTTGACCGCCATGATCAGCTGGACGGTACGACGCGCGAACAGAGTCTGTCCGCTTAAGAAACGGTTGATGGCAGGCTTCTGCGATACGGTTCTGACGTAAGCTGCTGCGAAAACATGCATGAGGCCGAAGTTTTTATAGCCTTCCTTTCTTTTTTTATGCACGTAATCAAGCATTGCATCGATGGGGACTGCATCTCTGAAAAGATTCATTGAGCCGATTCTGTCAGGCATGATGAAATAGGCGACCCGGCTCATCGGGTCTATGCTGTGCAGTTTGCGGCCGTCTTTTCTGTCGCCGAACCTGCGCTTCCATTTATTTTTTGTCTGCGTACTTTTCATACTTTTTTTCATGACATTATTGTATGTTCTGTCATATTGATTGTCAATAAAAACGTTTTTTGTGAAAGGGTGCAAAACTTACTGTGATATGCTATTATCTGTTGATATGACGAATGACAAGCATGTAAATTATTTCGCGCTTCAGAAGGCATGTGAGAAACCGGGATGTCCCATCTGCGACATCGTGAATGAACGTATAGACCGGTATATTGACGGCATGCTCTTCGAGCATATTTCCGACCGCGTTTTCCGTGCCCAGTATCGCGAGGCCGGCGGCTTCTGCAACCGCCATTCAGAAGCACTTCTTTCCTACAGGGACGGTCTCGCCGTCGCCATTCTCGGACAGGGCGAAATTTCTGAAAAGATAGAAGACTTCAAGAAAAAGAAGATGCGGAAGTACAAGATGCCCTGTCCGGCATGTGCTGAACAGGAACGTATTGAAAACGAATTCCTGCTCTTTATGGCAGAGTCAGGCAAGCTCGACGAAGCGGATGAAAAGGAGATGATTTCGTTCGTGACGAAAGGCGATGGTCTGTGTGTTCCACACTACGCAAAGCTTGTTCAGCTTATGGGCAGAAAGGTTCCTAAGTGGATTTCAGAATTCCAGGAAACCAAATTCCAGAAACTGCTTGAGCGGACCGACCGTTTCATAGATTTTTCTGCATGGGGCAAACAGAAACAGTTTGAGGCTCTTCCGCCGGAGGACAAGGTTGTCTGGAAGGAACTCGCCGCAAATCTTCGTGGAAGCATAAAGTAATATTTACGATAATCTCTGTTCCCGTAAGTTGTTTCTCGAAGTATTGATAAAAAAACACAATTACGATACTATCGGTATATTGCGTAATATGCGTTCATTCTGTTTTTCGGGATGGACTTTTATAGGAGAATAAAAATGAGCGTTATTGGAATTATCCTGATGGTTGCATTTGTCATCATCTGTATCCTTCTGATTTGTGTCGTTCTTCTTCAGAACGAAGAAGGTGAAGGCCTTGGCGGTCTTTTCGGTGGTGCCGGAACACAGGCATTCGGAGCAAAGTCAGGCAACGTTCTTACAAAGACAACATACGTCCTCGTAACTCTTTTCTTCCTTGCAAGTCTTGGTCTTGCACTGCTTAACAAGACACCGTCAATCCGTTCAATCGACGACGGTTCTTCAGTAGTAGAAAACACCTGGCTCGAAGCCGGTGAGGAAGCAGCAGAGTAAAAGGACGGACGTGCTGAATGATTCTTGGTAATGTTTTCAATCCAAAGGCAATCAGCATCAACCTGGAAAGTGAAGATAAGGAAGAAGCCTTCGAGGAACTCGCTGTGCTTCTTCATTCTTCATATCCCGAAATTGACCGTGAGGAAGCGCTTAAGGTAATCTGCGAGCGTGAAGCTAAAATGAGTACCGGTATAAAAGCCGGCATAGCTGTTCCGCACGGTAAAATTTCAGCTGCAAGAGGTGTACAGGGCGTCATTGGCATTTCCCGCCAGGGAATTGACTACGAGTCACTTGACGGCAAGCCTGTACATCTTATTTTCATGCTCCTTTCATCACCTGATGAATGCGAGTACCATCTGCGTGTTTTACGCCACCTTTCTCAGATTCTTGATAAACCTGGCTTTTATGACGAAATAATGAATCAGCAGTCAGCTGACGGCGTTTATTCCGTTCTCTGTAAATACGAAACACAACTGTAAATGAAGGAGAATGTATCGTGGAAGAAACTGATGTAATCAGCCATCTGATTGAAGTCGAGCGCCAGGCAGCGACCCTTCTTATGGATGCACAGACTGAAGCAGACAGCCGCATTTCAGCAGCAAAAATAAAAGCAGACGAAAAGTACAGAAGCGGATATGAGAAAGCTGTTGCGGATGTAGAAGCTGAATACAAGATTGCCGTTGAACAGATAAGCGTTAAACACGACGAAGTTTTTTCACAGTACATTGATGAGGTAAAGGCTGCTCCGAAAGATGAAGCGGCTTTCAACAAATTACTCGATAACCTGCTGTTCGGGAAATAAGCCATGGATAAATCGGGTGCTTCTGCGTATGTTTTTGCAAAAGCAAGCGGCATGCTGGCCCGGTCTTTCGTAGGCCCTCGTTCAGCCGCTCTGTTTGAGCAGAAATCACTTGCAGATTTATGGTCTCTTATCTTCAATACTGAAGTTCCGCCTCTTCCTGAAGTCCTGCTTGCACAGGAACTTGAACATAAGGCAGAAGAGCAGTTCATAAAAGACTATACCATGCTGCTTGACTGCTATTCAAAACCCGAACCTGTAGCAGAGATGCTGCTGCGCGCATATGATTATTCCAACCTGAAAGACATTTCTCATGCATTGAGTGACGGAAAGACTGAACTGCCGCATATTGCTGACATTGGCATTCATTCCCAGCTGCATGTTAATGCATGGCCTGACCTTTCCGCCATTACGGAAGAATCACCGTTTTCATGGTATAATAAGGTGCCTGAACGTTCTGAACAGAAGGACGTTGACCATCGGCTTGATGTCCAGTATACCATGGCACTCTGGCATGCACTTGATAAGGTGCCGGTGAATGAGCGCGGTCCCGTACGTGAGCTCATTCAGTATGAGATTCAGATGACAAACTGCCTTTGGGCGTTGCGTCTGCGTGTGTACTACAATATGGATGATGAAGAAATCATCCGGAATATGGTTACGCTGTCATCTGAGCCAGATGAAAATGATGTCCTTGCCGGAGAGGCAATAAAGATGCTGGCATATCCGCTTGACGACTATGACAGCTGGAAAAAATGGCAGTTTTTTGACTGCATTAATCCAAAAGACCCGACGGATTTCTGGAAGATAGATCCACGCTGGGTTGACAGGGCAGCACGTGCAAATCTGCAGAAAATTGCGATGAAGCGTTTCCACCGCTATCCGTTTACTGCATATGTTCTTGCTGCATGGTTTAAGATAAAACAGCATGAACTTTACTGCATCCGTATGGCTTCAGAAGGACTTCGTCTTGCTGTAGATGAAGAACAACTGAAAGAGTTTGCGGGAATTGAGAGGTAAAATAAATGGCAAAAACCACAGAAATGAAGCTTATTGAACTCATGATCCTGAGGGAGGATGTTGACCAGGTCATAGAATTCCTCGGAAAGAAGGAGAACTTTCAGTTTCAGAACCAGCTTGATGAAGGCGGTCAAAGTGGTGCAAATCCCGCTCGTGATGTATACGAACGGCTTCAGACTGCACGTGCTTTCCTTGGCATTGATGACGCGGAAGGTTTTGCAGAGAATACAACGCTGCCTGCAGAGGCAGATCATGAAGCTGCAGATGAAATCATCGCTGCGGTAGAAAAATTCCGCGAAGAAGAAGTCAAGGCTGCTGAAAACCAGAAGCGTGTAAACGATGCATATAATGAAGTGCTTGCCTTCTCAAACCTGAAACTTGCTTCAAGCGAGCTTGATCATCTGTCATTCCTGTCACTCCGTATTGGAAAAATTGATCCTTCTGTTCTTGAGGAATTGAAGTTTTCCATCGGAAACCGCGCAGTAATCGTTCCTCTTGGAGAAGATAAATCGCGCATTCTTACGGCTTCATCGAAGAAGGGCCGTTTTGCACTTGATTCAGAACTCAGAAAGTTCGGTTTCATACCTCTTGAACTTCCAAAAGATTTCAAGGGAATTCCTGATGACGTTATTGACAGTCTGCGTGTTCAGACCGTCAAGTCACAGCAGGAAATGGACGAACTTTCAGAACAGCATAAAAACTACGCTGAAACACAT
>JAZUFS010000307.1:0-2004 GCA_045640805.1 Treponemataceae bacterium | reverse complement strand
ATTCCACCATCATCGCTTCCATCTGTTAAAAAGGGGATAACGGTATCACTTGAGAATGGGTTATCTGTTGAGTTAAAGAAAAAATATTTTAAACACAGAAAAGTAAAATTATGATAATCTTGGAAAGTTTTAAGAGCTGGGTAATTTTCTTTCAACTTCTTCAATTGGAATTCAATAACATCATTAGCCATAAATAATCCGTCCTTAGTTTTATTAGATCATGACGGATCTGAAAAAACAAGATCTGAGAGTAAAATTATAGCTATATTTTTGTGAGTTCCTTCTGTTCCCGCGTTCCGCTCAGCTCCCACTCTGTCCAGAAGAGGCCGGTGCCGTGCCATGTGCCGTTTTCTAGGTACTCATAGTAGCCGTCGCAGCCGTCGTCGTCGGTCTGACGCCAGCAATCTTGTCCGTAGGTAGCGTTCATGTAGTTTTCAAAGCAGGTCTTGCAGATACAGATTTCGCCTTCGGTGTTGGTGTAGCCTTCCTGAATGACGCCATTGCATTCGTCGCAGAAACGCAGGCCTAAAATGTCTTCTACAAATGTTCTTATTTCAGCAGATATCATGGGAAAAGCATATAAGAGGAAATGAGTGATCTCAATGATCGTCAGGTGTTTAGTGAAACTGCCAGCGGGGTTTTAGGGGCGGAGCCCCTAGGCGAAAGGGTAGTGGAGAACGCGCTTGCGCGGTCGGAGCGAGGGGAAGGCTTTCCCCTTCTGCTATCCTCTTCTGTGTGTTACATAATTCTTGAAAAAGTGTTATAATAGTAAAGCATTTTTTTGCGGGAGTTTATCGTGTTCGAGCTGGTGCTTGGCATTCAGATTGGTTCAATCGTTTTTTGTGCTATAGGCACGTTCTTTCTTTATTCACGAATTGATAAGGCTGTTTCAAAGAACCTTCTGGCTTCATCGCTTTTTGCAATGATTTTCGGTGTGGGCTATCTGATGGAGATGGTTGCCCAGGATGAAGGTCAGGCTTTGTATGCGCTCACCACGCAGTATATCGGTCTGTGTTGTGTCGGGCTGTTCTTTGCAATCTATGCTACTGAAATGTCGCAGTCTATCAAGGTGCCGAGGTTCGTGTGGGCCTTGTGTTTCCTGTTCAATCTTGCTGCCTTCATCGCGGTCTTTACCAGCGGATACCACAACTATTACTACAGGTCAAGGGTTTTCGTTCAGGATGGCCTTTTCCCGCATATTGAAGCAACGCATACGCCGTGGTTCTGTCTGTTCATGTTGCTTCTGCTTGCCATGCTTGTCTACTCGGCGGTCATTTTCATCATTGCGACTGTAAGGTCCGGTAAGAAGCGGTTCTATGCAATTGCCTCTGTATCGCTGTTCATAAGCATTGTCTTTGTGTGGAGCTCATTCGCGGCCGGCTTCAACGGATATGAGCCTGTTTCTGCAATTGTCTGTCTTGGTCTTGGCACGACGTCATTCATCATGATGAGCTCGAAGAACTCTGCAATCCTTAACAAGGCATACGCTGAGTCTTACATGGAATCATCCATCGGCCAGATTATCGTCACCTACGACAACCGCTTCATTGAGTGCAACAAGATTGCCAAAGAGTTCTTCCCGCAGCTGGCTGACTACAAGAAGGGTCAGGTGGTGGATCCTGAAGGTGAAGGCATCATCTATGACAGGGAAGGCGGCAAGCTGCATGTCGGCGACAAGTGTTATGCGGTAACGTATCAGGCACTTGAGGGAAGTACTAAGAAACATAGTGGATGGATCATCTCGTTGACTGATGTTACTGCTCTTGAGACAGAGCGTTCCTGTGATGGTCTGACGGGTCTGCTCAACAGGCAGGCGTACTTTGACAAGGTTGCTTCCATTGTTGCCACGAAACCTGAGCGCGTTGACGTTCTTATGTCTGACCTTAACGCCCTTAAGATGATTAAGGATACACAAGGACACGCAGAGGGTGACCGCCTTATAAAGGATGCCGCCGCGTGCTTCAAAAAGGCTTTTACCGACGATTCTTACACCTTCCGTCTGGG
>JAZUFS010000306.1:0-22441 GCA_045640805.1 Treponemataceae bacterium | reverse complement strand
CGTTCAGTTTCTGCTTTCGCAGTCTTTACGATGCCTGCTGCTTTCTCTTCTGCTTCTGCTACAATTGCAGCTGCCTTTTTCTCAGCTTCTGCAATTATTGATGCAGCTGAAGCTTCTGCTGAAGCAACACCATCTTTCTTGGTCTTGTCGATCAGTTCCTGTAATTGGACGTCCATAGAACACCTCTAGAAAATATATGTAAAAGTCTTTTTACCACTTGAATGATTCAACGGTAACAGCTTCGTATACCTCACCCGGATGCAGGATGCAGTTCGGGAACTCCGGTTTGTTCGGTGCATCAGGGAATGCTTGTGTCTCAAGGCAGAATCCTGAATGCTTGTTGTAGAAATCGCCATTCTTACCCTGAATGTCTTTCAGGAAGTTTCCGGTATAGAACTGGACACCAGGCTGATTTGTCGAAATTGACATGCTTCTGCCTGTTTCCGGTTCGTATACATCGGCAACTTTCGTCAGACCAGCCTTACTCATGTTCAGGCAGTAACAGTGGTCATAACCGAATCCGGTTGCCTTGATGTCAGTCTTTATGGCTTTCTTTGAAGTAAAGTCAAACGCAGTTCCCTTTACCGGAATCTTCTTTCCTGTAGGAATAAGGTTTTTGTTTACTTCGAGATATGAATCAGCATTAAGGGTAACTTCATGGTCAAGGACATCGCCCTTGCCTGTTCCCTTAAGGTTGTAATAAGCATGATTTGTGAAATTGATCGGGGTGTCAGCATCTGTTGTGGCGCGGTAACGCAGAATCAGCTGATTGTCATCATTGAGCAGATAACATACTTCAGCCTTTACGTTTCCAGGGAGTCCCTGGTCACCGTCTGGACTGTCATAGGTGAACTTTACACCTGTGCCTTCTGCAGTCTCAATTTCCTTGGCATCCCAGATTTTTCTTGACCAGCAGTCAAAACCACCGTGAAGAACGTTTCCGTTGTCATTGTTGTCAAGTTTGTAGGTTTTGCCATTCAGTGTGAACTGAGCGTCACCAATGCGGTTTGCAAAACGGCCGACAAAAACACCGATATAGAAGTTCCATACATTCATGTAACCGTCTATTGTCGGGTATCCAAGCAGAATGTCATCTTTCTTTCCGTCTTTTGAAGGGATTACGATGCTTGTAAGTGTACAGCCGTAATCAGTTACAGAAAAGGACATTTCCTTGTTGCTTACAGTATACAGATGGACTTTTCTGCCATCTGAAAGGACTGCAAACTTCTGTTTTTTTATTTTCATTTTCCATTCCAACTTTGAATGAGTATTATGCCAGTAAAGATACTGCCACGAGATACAGTATACACTTTCTATTAAAAATATAGTAGGAAGTTTATTACATTAATGGGGTAATATTACGATTTTAACGTGTATTTTTAAGGATTTTTCTTTTATAATCAAATATATGGATTTCCATGAAAAACTCGGTAAGCTTTTGAGTCAATATCTTTCATCTGAAGAAAGGACAGAACAGATTCCTTCTTCTGTTGTTGATGCATATCACAAACTGGGACTTACTGAATATGCATCACGTAATACGGTCAATGAAGTTTATGCAGAAATAAATAATAATCTTCAAACGGATTTGATACATTCCAGCAGCAAATTTGCACGAGATTACGAAGTTCAGCAGCAACAGGATATTGATGCTGCCTACAAGGTGATATGTAATTGGCTTGATGCACACACGTAATGCTGATTCTAGATAAGTTATTAGAAATCAGTTTTCAGTGTCATTGACACCCCATTCATCCAGTTTCCTGTGGAGCGTTTTTCTTCCGATTCCAAGCACATCCGCTGTTTTTGATTTATTTCCCTTATTGATAGCAAGATTCTGCATGATTATCATTTTCTCTGCATCTTCCATCTTCATACCTGCAGGAATCTGAATTACTTCTTCTGATGAAGCCTGACTGATATTCGGTGGAAGGTCATCAAGCGTGATTTTATTTCCATCACACATAACGACGGCACTTTCCATGCAGTTCTGCAGCTCGCGTATATTTCCCGGCCAGTTGTACTTATATAAGGCAGAACGTGCACGTTCATCAATTCCGGTTATATCCTTCCCGTTCTCTTCTGCGAATTTGGCAAGGAATGATGTTATCAAAAGCGGAATGTCTTCTTTACGTTCCCTAAGTGGCGGTACATGAATCTCGACTACTTTCAGACGGTAGAACAGATCTTCGCGGAAGTGTTTTTCACGTACTTCTTCTTCAAGATTACGGTTTGTCGCGGCAATAATACGTGTATCGACATTCAGTGTCTGTGTTCCACCTACCCGTTCAAACTTCTTTTCCTGAAGCACACGAAGTATTTTTATCTGAACATTCTGATTAATTTCACCAATTTCATCCAGGAAGATGCTGCCGCCGTCTGCAAGTTCAAAGCGGCCACGCTGCATGGTAGCTGCTCCGGTAAACGCACCTTTTTCGTGACCAAATAATTCACTTTCAATGAGGCTTTCTGTAAGGGCCGCACAATGCACTTTTACGAGAGGCTTGTCCTTCCTCTGTGACAGGTTATGAATCGCATTACAGATAAGTTCCTTGCCTACACCGCTTTCACCGGTAATGAGAACATTTGCTTTTGATGCAGCTGCCTTTTTCACCAGATTGAATACTTTCTGCATCTCTGCACTTTTTCCGATGATATTCTCAAATGATTTTGAGCTGTTCAGTTCTTCCTGCAGCTGTCTGTGCTGCAAGGCAAGTTCCCTTCCCTGCAGTGCGCGCTTGACAATCATTGACAGTTCATCAAGATTTACCGGCTTGGTAAGAAAATCGTAAGCACCATTCCTCATGGCATCAACTGCAGCGTCAATACTTCCATGTCCGGTAAGTACAATAACAGGAACTCCAGGATTTTCTGCAGTAACTTTCTTCAAGACCTGTTCACCGGTAACTTCCGGCATGCGTAAGTCAGTGATTACGAGGTCAATATCGCCTTCTGCAATACGGTCAAGACCGAGTTTTCCGTTCTCAGCAGTAAATGAGTTGTAGCCTTCAAGCTCCATAGCTTCAGCAAGACCTTCGCGGATGTTCTTTTCATCATCTATGACGAGAATGTTAAACTGCACGTCGCTTCTCCTTTACTGCGTATTCTATCATTCAGCCGATATCAGGTGTTTTTCTTTCTGGGGAACAGGAAGCAAGATAGTAAACTCCGTTCCTTCTCCGAGAATTGATTTCACATCAATAGAGCCGTTGAATTCCTGTATTATCTTGTAGACCATTGTCAGGCCAAGACCTGTACCGGTAACTTTTGTCGTGAAATAAGGTTCAAACACACGGGCAGCAGTTTCCTCGTCCATGCCTGAGCCTGAATCCTTTATTGCGATACACAATGAATCTCCTGACAGATATGTCCGAACAGTAAGACAGTCTCCCTGTTTCATAGCTGCAATGGAATTCTGTGCCAGATTAATGAATACCTGTTTGAACAGTTTTGAATCTATCATTACATGGGGAACTGTTTCAGCAAGATCCAGCTTCAACGCCATTCCCTCTTTTTCAAGTTCAGGCTTTATGAAATCAGTGTACTCGGTAAGCAGTCTGTTTACATTCTTGCTTTCAAGAGTCGCTGAAACGGGTCTGACTGCAAAAAGGAAATCAACTATCGTTTTATTTAGACGATCAATTTCTTCATTGACAATATCAAGATGTTTCTCAATGAACTTCTCATCCGGCATGATACCATCTTTTTTCCTTGCTGCTGCCACTGCTTTCTGTACTAACTGAATATGTATGCTTATGCTTCCGAGAGGATTCTTGATTTCATGGGCAACACTTGCCGCGAGATTTGTCAGGCGCGCAAGATTTTCCATCCGGTGAAACATTACTTCCTGATTACGTTTTTCCGTAATGTCGTACGCCTTGATAATTATTCCAGTTAACTTTTTTTCCTGCATGAGCGGCTGAATGTTAATCTGGATTATCTTCTGCGTTCCACCAGTGCTTTCAAGTGTAAATTCGGCTTCTCCATGAACTTCCTGACGGCTTCCGGTCTTTCGTATGAATTCCCCGATATCAGCATCGTTTATGATATTCCACACTCTTTCCTGATTTTCGTACCAGTTCTCATTGTCCCAGTTTTTAAGCGGAAGAAGTTTCGCCGCGGCTTTATTTGTCTGTATAAGATTCCATTCAGTATCGCAGATAAGAAGGCCTGTATTTAATGATTCAATTATTGAACAAAGAGTATCGTTCTCTTCGGTAATCGATTCAATCAGACGGTCTACCTGTTCCTGAGGCAATTTCGTTATTTTTTTGGATATACGTTTAGCATACTCTGTCATACAGTGCCTCCAGAGCTGCTGCTGGTGAAATGTTATACAGAGTTATGCTGTCGTATGCTTTTTTTGCAGCTTCAGTCATTGAACTAACAAAGTTTGAAGCTGCTGCAACATTATTTTCATTTGTCTTTTCCAGAACAGATTGAAGATTCTGATATATGGCTTCAAAAAAGATTTTCAATGCTATTCTTGGCTCGAAGTTTCTTGCTTCTTTTACCAATGCATCAACATCAGGTCTTTCCCGGTGAATTATCTGTCCAACATATGTATGCGCAAGTTGATAGATTTCTGCAGAAGGAACTGGAAGGTACTTTGTCAGATAACTGTTAAGTGCTTCATACTGTTCCGCATTGTCTTCATGAAATACACGTTTAAGTACTTCCTGCTGCTGTACTGTTGTTCTGTCTATAAAAGTATACGTCCTCACACGGCTAAGAATTGTCTGCATGACTGCTCCCCGCCTTTCTGTCGTAAGGATGAAAAGTGCACCTTCCGGAGGTTCTTCAAGTATCTTCAAAAGTGCATTTCTTGCACTTTCTTCCATTCTGTCAGCATTCTCAAGTATTACAACTTTCTTTATTCCTGTTGTGGTATACCGTGCCCACGAAGATATATGACGTATTTGATTTACCGGAATTGCATCATACATGAAACCGTCTTCAAGCTTTTCACATGTTTTGCAAAGTGATTCTACGGCTTTCTTAACATCTTCATCAGGGCCAAGTTCCCTTGTTGTATCTATTTCTTCAAGATCGCTTTCAATACTTTCAATCAATGGTGAAATCTTTGATGCCTTATCATCGTCTTTATAGAGGACAGGTGAAAATCTAGAAGTCAGCTTACGGATACTTCTTATAAAAAGATATCTTGTTGCTGTCAGATATGAGGCTTTCTGATCCAATGCTTTCAAAAATGTTTCTGCAGATGCCTTAATTTCAAGGGTACAATCGCGGGGACCGGCAAGCAGCAGATTCTGACTGTTCAAAGCCTTATGATGAAGACATGATGGACAAGAACATGTCCAGGCCCCTTTCACTTCACCCGTGCAGGACAATACACGAGCCAATTCCAATGCACATGTCAGTTTTCCGGCAGCTGCAGGACCTGAAAACAGAAGTGAATTTGGCAGTCTGTTATTGAGGATATCATCTTGAAGTAATCTTGCCGTATTCTGATACAGCAGGTTTTCAAACATTAAGCAGTCACCATTGGATTAATGAACTTCGCAGGATTAGAAATAATCTTTACGAACATTCTCTGAAATACACTACCATTTAATATACTGCGGATATTCTCATATGGAATAGAATTAATGATGAAAAGGATGAAGAAAATAACGATAAATCCTTCAATAATGCCCAGAAAGAAACCAAGTGACTTATCAAGTCCTTTCATTATGCTTCCAGAAAGGAATATTTTCTTAAGGATAAGCTGAATAAGTCTGATGACAAGATAAGTGCATATGAATATTGCAATAAATGATAAGATAGCCTGAATAAAAGGGATGGCAATATATTTTGCCATGAAAGGCATCAGTTTATTGTAAAAAATAAGAGCAAGAATAATTCCAAGGAAAAAAGCTGCCTTTGAGAAAATCTCTCCGAGGAACCCTTTAATTGTTGCAGTAATTGCTATCGCAAGCAGAATAATCAGAAAGATATAATCTACAATCACAAATCCGCTCATTTTTCATAAACCTCATTAAATATCAATTTTGCGATGTTTTCAGCAGGTTTTTTATCGCCCATCATATTCCATGATTCTTTTCCTGCTTTCTGTCTTTCTTCGTCATAAATAAACTGTTCAAGTGCCTTTTTTAAGCCATCAATATCGGCTGGTGCTGTCGGATTACCATTACCGTCACGACCACCAAGTACTATGGCGGCATTTTTCGAAGCAAATAAAGCTGCATTGTCTACCTGGTCACCACGCGTTCCGGAACCTGAAAGCGGAATCAGAATGAGTGGTTTTGCCAGTGCAGAAGCTTCCCATAGGAAATTTGCTCCTGCACGGGAAAGAATGACATCAGCAGCTTTCATGACATCAGGCATTTCCTGGTAAATGAACGCATATGGCAGATAATCTTTGTGGTAATCGCTTTTCATCATATCAGGATGCTGTTCTGCCCAAAGAGCACCTGTCTGATGAACAACAATCCAGTTTTCACAAATCCAGTCAAGATTATCTGTAACAAGCTGATTTATCTGTTGAGCACCAAGGCTGCCACCAGCAACCATAAGAATCGGTTTCTTCGTTTTTTCTGTACCGGATTCAATTCCAAGGAATTTCAATCCCCTGTCAGTATCTGCCTGATAAAAAACGGGACGTACCGGATTACCGGTCACAACAACATTCTTTCTTTTTTCTTCGCTGAAATATTCAGGAGTTTTTTCAAAAGAAACGAGTACTTTTCGGGCATTTTTTGCATTAAGACGAGTTGCCAGTCCCGGAGATACATCGCATTCGTGAGTGTATACGGGAATGTGAAGCAGACGTGCTGCTATACACGGCGGAACACTGACAAATCCACCTTTGGAAAAAAGAAAATCTGGTTTTTCTTTTGCAAGTATAAAGAAAGAAGCAAAAAAAGCTCCTATGATCTTAAATAAATCTATCAGATTTTCCCACGAAAAATATCTTCTGAGTTTTCCGCTTGAAACTGCATAGAAACGATCTACAGTACCAGCTTTTTCAATGATATCTCTGTCAAGCTTCTTTTTTGATGCAATCCATACTGTTTCAAATGGCTCACATCCGTTTTCTGCAGTTATCCTCTTGAGTTCATCTACAACGGCAAGTCCCGGATAAATATGACCGCCAGTTCCCCCACCCGTAAATACTATTTTTTTCACTTTGCGTACTCTTGATATAAATCTACAAGTGCATTTTTCTTAAAGAGCCGTGCATAATCAAGTGCTGACATTCCCATGTGATCCTTGAAACAAGGGTCTGCGCCGTTCTTGACGAGCATTTCACATATCTTGCTGCTTGAAGAACCTGTTGCAACAATAAGTGCTGTCTGACCGTCATTACTTACAAAGTTAAGATTTGCACCCAGTTTAATAAGAAGTTCTACAATATCAGGGCTCAGTTTCCATACGGCATCCATGACAGCTGAATATCCCCTGTCTTTGGAGATTGCATCAATTTCAGCACCATTCTTTACAAGCCACTCAATTGCTTCCTTCTTTCCACTGCGTGCAGCAATACAGAGCATAGGAGTTCCTGCAGAATCACGGCTGTTGATATCCATTCCTGCCTCAAGGAAATCTTCGCATATTTCCATATTTTCCTGAGCGACATGGATTGAGAATGTGTCGGGTGTAAAAGGAATGCCTGCATTGAAGAGTTTTCTTTTTGCTTCATGCTTTTTTTCTTCAGCAATAAAGGCTGGAAAATTCTCATCAAGCTTATCAATAAGTTCTTTTGCATTTTCATGCCAGCTGATTATATCAGCCATCAAGACCTTTTCTTTATCAAGACATGTAATGAATGCCGGGATTTCTTTACCCTGAACATACCCTGTAACATACGAAAGAACAGGATTCTTTGATTCTTTTTCAGTAATGAAGAAAACACACTGTGACAGTGTCGGAAGTTTTTCCTTAATAAATTCTTTCATGTAATCTGAAAGAGTGTTTTCATCAGTAGTTATTTCTGGAGCATCAAGATTTAAATCTGTAACTTCAACCTTTTTTTTAGTTAAAAACTTTGAAACAATTTCAGCTTCTTTTGAAGTTTCGTCCGTGTAAATCAATAACCAGTTCATGAATACTAGTATATGCGAATATCTGTCAGGATACAAGTGTCAGAAAAAAAGCAAAAAAAAACCGGATTCACAAGGAATCCGGTCTGCCGACGAACAGAATCGAACTGTTGACACAAGGATTTTCAGTCCTTTGCACTACCAACTGAGCTACGTCGGCGTTGATGTTGTCACTATATTAGTTTCTAAAAAAAATGTCAATGCCATCAAAAAAAAAAGTAACTGACAATATATCCTTTTCGTGATACACTCTTTAGGACTACTTTCTTAAGGAGAGAAACTACAAATGAAAAGAATTATTTGCATCTTACTTATTGCATCAGTGTGTCTCACCAGTGCATTCTCTTTTGACTTGAACAGTCCTCAGGATATCTCTAACGTTCTTGATGGCTTTTCAGCAAATATTGTTCAGACAATTCCGACCGAAGTTTCTGTAGATAATCTTTGGGCCGATGCCTATATCGGAAATCTTCTTGCACTTCCCCCTCATGTTGCTCTTGGAGTCAACTTTGGTTCGGCATTCATCAAAGACAATGCTATCCTTTCAGGAATTGGCGAAATGACAGGTATTCCATTGCTGTCAAAATTCCCGGGTGCTCCAGTTCCGGCAGCATCAATCAATGCACGCATCGGCGGTATCATTCTTCCGTTTGATATCGGTTTTCATTTCATGGCTCTCAGCATTGATTCTGAAAACAACAAGATTGACGGAAACATCAACATCAATACATGGGGTGCTGATTTCAGATATTGCATTCTTGAACAGAAGCTTATTATCCCGGCAATTTCTGCCGCCATCGGTTATGAACAGGTAGATACTTCTGCCGCATTACAGCTCAATGTCAGCAATCAGGATCTTGATTTTGACTTCTATGTCAGAGGTACAATGCTTACAGGAACTGCAGAAGTTTCATGGAAATTGCTTTTCATGAAAGTATTTGCCGGTGCACGTGCAATACAGCCACTGACACCAATTGCTGCCGGCGCTGATGTATATCTGAATAATGCTTCAATCTCAACTTTTGGATATACAAACGATGCCTTTAACCTTCAGGTATTCGGTGGTCTCGGATTCCGTCTTCTCGTAATCGATTCCACAATCGGTGCATCTTACGATGTCATTAATGGAAATCTGGGATTGAGCTTCAGTACACGCGTACAGCTCTAATTCTTACTAGATATTGAAAAACAGCCCCTGAATCTTTGTAACATCAGATAGATTCCGGGGCTTTTTTATGCAGAAAAAAAATCATGCACCGTAAATATCGACAATCATCTGTACTTCAGCGTAAGAAACGGATAGTTTTTCAGCAATAAATGATGTATCAAGTCCCTGACGCCACATTTCAATTACTTTTTGCTGGAATGTTTTTTCTGTCTTAACGAAATCGTCAGAAACAGTTACTTCAAACGGCAATTCAGACTGTACGTTCATTGTATTCTGACGGACATTATTTACTTCAGGTACGGACTGCACAGGCACCTTCAGAAGATCTTCACTATTCTGGGTATTAAGATGTTCTTCAGGTCTGTATGTAAATTCATCTGCATTTGTGTTTTGTGCAGGACCTGTCTTTGCTTTCTGATATGCATTCGCAGCAGTTCGTGTAGCAGCGTTTATTTTCCTTGTTCCTTTATGACTTAATTCAGCTTTATGTTCCTCGGTAATCGCAAGCTGTATACGTTTGTCTGCTTCTTCAATCATGGCACGCAGATTGTTTGTCCGTTCTTCAATGAGGGTAAGGTCGCGGTCTGCTGATTTGTCGATTTCTATCAGAAGTTTATCTACTTCGTCACTTATTGAATGAAGAATGTTTTCTGGAGAAAAAGTTTTCTTATACTTTATGAAGAAAATTAACCAGAGGATAACATTAATGACAAGGATTATAATATTTAATGCAGTTGATGACATGATTAACCTTGAATGTCAATTATTCTGCCAAGTGTAAAATCATGAATCTGGATTTCCTTGACAGGTTCTTTTTCTTCTTCTTTTTGTGGAACTCTCTTCTGCGCAGATTGCTGAGACTGCTGTTCATTTCCTTTTTTTCTTTCTTGAACAGTATCTGCCTGTTCTTCTTCTTCCCGAGCTTTAGTTACCGCTCTCTTTTTCAGGAATTCCTGACGGGCAAGTTCAGTCTGCTGCATATCATCTTTAAGCTGCATTCCCTGAGTCTGAAATGCAACGTTTTTTGATACATTTTCCAGTTGAGAATAAAGGGTCTGTAAATCAATTGGCGCTATAGCCATCTGGAGCCCTCTTCTGATCTTCTGCTGATGGCGGCTCGTATTTTCCGTGACGGACAAATCCGTCTTCAAGATAGAATGTAACGGCCTTTATTTCATTGCGTATTTCTTCTTTAACATCACGGATGTAAATCTTAACGCCTGAATATACGGTCTGTGATGCTGAAACCTTTCCAATAACCTTAAGTTCACGAAGATGGCCCTGAATCTCCTGAATTTCCTTTGACATCTGTTCAGACTGCTCAACAATTTCTTTACGTCTGACGGTTTCGACAGCAAGTCGTTCTTCTTTATCCTTAGGAAGTGTTCGGCGG
This sequence comes from Treponemataceae bacterium, assembly GCA_045640805.1. Classification (GTDB taxonomy): domain Bacteria; phylum Spirochaetota; class Spirochaetia; order Treponematales; family Treponemataceae; genus Treponema_I. The sequence goes on along the minus strand of JAZUFS010000306.1, from coordinate 11,817 downwards.
ACTTTCTTTGTATTTTCAAGAGTTGATATATCAAGTTCAAGTTCATCAAGTTCTTTAATGATGACACTCTGCTGTTCCTGAAGTTCTTCAAGACGGCGTTTAGCACGTGGGTCAAAACCTACTTCAAGGACAGTTTCGCTACCACCACCATTCGAACCGATAGTCTTTGCAAATATTTCCTCAGTAGCAAACAGATGGCCACCAATAATTGCAGCACGTTTTCCCTGAAGAAGTATCTTTTTGTTGGCGGTTACATCGGAATTGATGATACCATCTGATACGACGATATATTCTTCGACGTCAACTTTTGTATTCTGTATGAACTTTGCCCACAGTGATTTTCCGCTCTTGATATATCCTTCATCACGTCCCATGACACCGAGAGAAACTACAATGTCACCCTCAGCCTCAAGCGTACTTGCACCGACGTTACCGTACACTTCGATATTTCCAGAAGCCTTTACCTTAAATCCGTCGTCAACGTTACCTTTTACGATGACAGTACCCAGGAATGTGATGTTACCAGTTTTAATGTTAACACCTTCGACTTCCATAATAGGCTCAACAGTAATCTTATCGCCGACGAGAAGAACCTGACCGTTACATTCCGCAATAATGGTACGCCCGTCAGAATCTACCTTTACATTCTTTCCAAGCGGCATTGGAATGTCTTTTCCATTCTTTGCCTCAAGGTATTTACCGAAAAGAGTCTTTCCGGCCTTACCACGTTCTGCAAGCATCTTCTGTGCAAGTGGCTGGCCTTCGACAACGTTCTGAATAAGATTAAGTTCCTTAAAGTCGACCTGTCCAGATTCAGACTCTTTCATCTTAAGTTTTGTGCGGTCAGTTTCAAATTGATAGGCAATATAAGCATCACGTCCATCAACAGGAAGGATTGCTTCTGCAACAACTACAGGAATACCGTATACAGGCATATCAACAAATTCCTGTATTTTCTCGTCGCTTATACCGGCCACAATACCCTGAGTAGTAAGAAGTCGTTTAATCTGTTCCGGAGAAGCTTCTGAACCACCCATTGCTGGAGCAGTTACATTGATTGAAGCTTTCATTTCATCACGACCGATTTCAACTGAAATCAGAGCATCGCCGGCTGCATCATGTTCATACAGTCCAACAGGCTGATAGTCACCATCTGTTCCATTTTCTACGAGTTCTTTTATCAGGTCTTCTTCAAGATCAAGAGTATCTGCCCGTCTGAGTTTTGCCATGACTTCTTTCAAACTGACAGGAGTACCCTTTCCTAATGGAGGAATGACTTTCAGGTTAATCTGTGACTGGAAATAATGTACATAGAATAATCCGTCACTATCGACAATGACATTCTCTTCTTCAAATTCTTCGCGTGCTGATGCGCCCTGCTCTGCTTTCTTGCGTTTCTTTACCTGTACGGCATTTTCATATGCACGGATTGTCCATGGCTTTTTCATCAAACCGATAATTCCAGGGAATCCCTGTTCCAGAACTTCATATTCCAGAACCGCAACTCTTGTATCTAACTGGACGGCAGCATCTGCGAGTGCTTCTTCGAGGGTATCTGCATGAACATCTACATAATGCAGGCTCTGGTCAAGCTGTAATTTCTTTTCAAGATCATTACGTATTCTTTCAAGTGTAACCATACGCCTGCTCCGGAATTACATGATACCTTTTCTGATGTTTGTTAATTTAGCACGAAGTCTGAGGTTTGCCTTTGCATGAAGCTGAGAAATGCGTGATTCACTTACATCAAGAACCTGACCGATTTCTTTGAAAGTCAAATCTTCATGGTAGTAAAGGACAAGTACCATTTTTTCTTTTTCCGGCAATTCATTGATTGCTTCAATAATTACGCGGCGTACTTCTTCACGTTCAACAATGACATCCGGATTAAGTGAAGATGGAGATTCAATACTGTCTCCGATTGAAACACGGTCTGAATCATCGCCGGAATACCATACGTCATTCAGAGAAAGAACACTTGTTCCTGATACTTTCAGAACTGTCTGCTGAAGTTCGGATACACTGATTCCCATCTCTTCTGCGATTTCTTCATCACTTGCCGTACGGCCAAGCTTAGACTCAACTCTTACGATTGTATCTTCAATTTCACGTGATTTCTGACGGACAGAACGAGGAACCCAGTCCAGCTGACGTAATTCATCAAGGATAGCGCCTCTGATTCTTGTTACTGCATATGTCTTAAACTTAACGTTTTTATCAGGGTCATACTTGTTAATGGCATCAAGCAGACCAAACTGACCGAATCCGACAAGATCGTCAAATTCTACACTTCCAGGCATTCCAACAGCTACTTTTCCAGCTACGTATTTTACGAGCGGCATATATTGCCGAATAAATGCATCTCTTAACTGTGGAGAACGAGATTTTTTGTATTCTTGCCAGAGTTCTTCTTCAGTTTTCTGTTCAAAAATAGAAGTTGCCATTTTTATCCTTCACTCTTTAACAGTGTTCTAATCGTATTGGCCATGAGTTCTGCGTCATTGCCAACATTAACTTCCTGATTACCGTTTCCGGAAGTATAGGAAGCTGTTGGATTCTGAGTTGTAGCAAAATCACTGTCACTGATTACATCAGAAACTTCATCATTTACGTCTGCTACTACATCAGTAAGATCAGGAAGTTCATCGAGTCCTTCGACACCTTTCGAACCGCCTGAAGGTTCCGTTATCGTTTCATCATTCTGTTCCTGAGGTTCTGCCTTTATGCTGTTTACATCAGGGACAATACTGAATTGGGGAGTTTTTTCTGAAACCAGAGGTTGCGGTATAAAACCAGCTTTTTCGTTTTCAGATTCATGTGCAGGCTCTGGAATTACATCTGGAACTTCAGCAGAAGGAACAGGTTCATTTGTTTTCTGCATTGCTGCCTTCCTATACACATCGACAGGTTTCTGAGCTCTAAGAGCTTCCGGTGAAACCATAAATGGTGGTGCATTATCTGCATCTGGCAGCACATCCTCATCGACCTTCAATGTAATATCAACTATATTTCCGGTAGATGATGTGTTTTGAGCAACTGACATTGTAACAGCATCATCTGCAAGAAACTTCTTGAAAACAAATGATGCAGCTGCAGCGATACCCCCCGTTAACACTGCAGATATTAAAGCACGAATAATCAGATAACCGAATGTTACCTGACTAATCATTCCAATAAGGAGAGAGAAAATTAAGCCCAAAACTGCACTGATAACAGTTAATTTCAGGTTTATCATACACTCCCCCCTATAATCAGATTAAGGCAAAAACTGCTAATGGTCAATTACTTTTTTCCCATTATTTTCTTGAAGAATCCGGAAAATCCGCCTTCTTCAGAAACATCAGTTTTATCAATTCTGCTTACAATATGCTTTATACATACTGCAGCTTTTGAATTAGGTTGTGAAATAATGAAAGGTTTCTGTCTGAGAACTGATGAAGGAACCGTGGAATCATCATAAATGAATCCCAGATATTCAATCGGAGTGTTAAGGAATTGAGCAACGACAGAGATGATTCTGTCGGCAATACGTCTTCCCTCATCGGCAGAATGAACCTTATTTACAATAAGCTTCATGTTAATTTCATTATTCATGAACTCAGTTGCAACAATCTTTATGAGACCGAAGGCATCAGTAATGGCTGTCGGTTCAGGTGTTGTCACGACATAAGCTTCATCAGCAGATTCAACGAATTTGAGAACATTATCAGAAACACCGGCACCGGTATCTATGATGATGATATCTGCATTTGAGAGTGTGGAAAACTCATCTGCAAAGAACTTTCGTTCCTCATCTGTCAGGTTGGCAATTCTTGAGAATCCATTTGCACCTGCAATAAACTGAATACCCATATCAGTATTGCACAGAATATCTGTCATTTTCTTTGACTTGTTGATGACATCAAGAAGATTTGCTTTTGGTGTTATTCCAAGAAGGACTGAAACGTTTGCCATTCCAAGGTCACCATCAATCAGGATAACTTTCTTTCCCGTCTGTGCAAACGCAATGGCCAGATTTACAGAGATATTGGATTTTCCAACACCTCCCTTACCGCTTGTTACAGCAATAACTCTTGTTTTGTGATACATTGCCCTTAATTCTGATGCCTGGTCTTCCATATATATCTCCTGTTTATTCCACTATACAGCAGGGAACACTTGATCTTGTTGTTCTCTATTTATTGTTAATCCGCGCAGCATTGCTGTCAGTTTTCCAACAGATGCTTTTTCTATATCAGCAGGAACCCGCTGGCCTGTCGTATAGTACGCGAATTTCTTTTTATTTTCTGAAACAATGCTGATAAGATTTCCTACACAGCCTGTTTCATCAAGTTTTGTTATAATTACGTCATCATATCCGAATATTTCGTATTGCTTCATGATTTCACGCATATCGGTCATTTTTGTCGACGCCATCATAGCCAGATAGACAACTGTATCATAACCCTGAATCGAAAGCGTATTCCTCATTCGTCCGATATTATCGCAATCCCTTGGACTGAAACCTATGGTATCAATAAGGATTAAATCAGATTCGGGAGCATATTTGTTTACTTTTGCAGAAACTTCATCTGCATTACTGCAGCCATCTACGGTTATTCCCATTATCTCGCCGTATTTCTCAATCTGATCTTTTCCCGCAATTCGGTAATTGTCGATTGTTATGATATGTACTTTACTCTGATTTGAGAAATTCCTTGTTGATGGAGAATATCGTGCGGCAAGTTTTGCAACTGTAGTCGTTTTTCCTACTCCGGTCGGACCAACAAGAATGATTATTTTAGGCTGTTCATGTGCTTCCGGATCATCTGTCTGTATTGTTTCTTCAATCCAGTTGACAACGGCATTCTGGACATCTTCGAATCTATCAAGTCTGTCGATTGAGAACTCTCTTCGTATACGGTCAATTATGCTGCGGACATATGATGGCGAGAACTCATTGTTTTCCAGGATTTCACGTATTCTGACAATTGTCTGATGTTCACCATCCTTAGTTGTAGTACTCTTTATTCCGGCAAAATCTGCCCTGAGAGACTGTACTTCATCAAGTATTTTCTGATATGAAGGTTCTTCTTCTGAGCGAGTCTCATTGTGTGATGATTTTTCTTCTGAAGATACTGGCTGGGCGCCATACATACCCAGAATCTTATCTCTTTCCTTTTCAAAAGAATTCTCATTCTGCTTTGGGCTTACGGATGGGACAATTCTTGTTGGAATCTGTTCATTCACAACATATGATACCTGAACAACTTCCTTCTGGAAGAATCCAAGGAATCCACCCTGCTTAATGTACCGTCTTTTGAAAATCTGGAAATTGTCACCATATAGGTTTTTCAGTTTTGCAATGCATTCATCGAAGGTCTGGCCGGTCATGTATTCTAATTCACTCATTTACCTGAACCTCCCCTACAATTTCAACATTGATATCGTTTGAAATCTCCTGAATTGACATTACGACAAGGTTCGGGAAATTACGTTCCGTACTCTTCTTTACAAGCAGACGGGCTTCTTCCGGACAGAAGATTATTGGCAGATATCCATTTTCCTGAACAACTTTCATTGTTGAGGCAAGTGACTGAATCCATGCATTCTGACGTGCAACCGGTAATGTCGTAATAGGACCATCTACCTTGTCGACACGACTCTGGATAAGTTCTGCAAGGAAACCGTTGTCGACGGTAATTACGTGCAGGATTGATTTGCCGGAAGCATCTTTATCCGCGTACTGCAGGCATATCTGACGTCCCAATGCCTGTCGGACTTTTTCTACAAGTACTTCAGTTTTGTGTGTAACAGAAGCAAAGTCGGACATAGTCTCAAGGATGATGACCATGTTTCTGACAGAAACCTGCTCACGAAGCAGTCCCTGCATGACTTTCTGGATTTCACCAATCTGGAAGAGCTTGGTTGCTTCCTCAACAACAGTCGGATATGTTTTCTTGAGTGCATCAAGGATAGCCTGAACTTCCTGTCTGCCAAGGATGTCTGCGGCATAACGCTTGATAAGTTCGGTCAGATGCGTTGCAATGATTGTCGGCGGATCAATTACAGAATAACCAGCCCTTTCTGCCTCTTCGCGTTTACTTTCAGGAAGCCAGATTGCTGGAAGACCGAATGCCGGGTCAGTAGTTGCCTCTCCAGGAATTTCCTGGGTAACGCCGCCTGTGTTCATACACATGTAACTGCCCATACGCAGCTTGTTCTTGCCGATTTCTACACCTTTTATCTTAAAGCTGTATTCGGAAGGATCGAGACGCATGTTATCAATTACATGGATGCTTGGAACGACCAGACCCAGTTCAATTGCGGCCTCATGACGCATTCGTACAAGGCGTTCAAGCAATTCCGCACCTTTTTCCTTGTCAACGAGACTCAGTAATCCGAGTCCCAATTCAAGTGACAGCTCATCCAGTGGTACAATCGGACTTACCTGTGCATTCTGGGAAGAAGATGCACCTTGTGCCGATTTTCCTTTCTGTGCTGCCGTTGCAGTAGCTTCACGTTTCTTTATGTTGCCGAGTCTGTAACCCAGGAACAGCAGTGCACCTCCGATGGGGATGAGGAAGTACCATGGGAATCCTGGGAGAATACCCATTGCTGCCATTGTTCCACCTGCAACATAGTAAATGAGTGCTGACTGAGAGAACTCTTTCTTTACATCCTGACCGAGTGTCTTTTCTCCGTCAGATGCTGCACGGGTTACGATGAGACCGGTTGCGAATGATATCAAGAGTGACGGAACCTGGGAAAGAAGACCGTCACCAATGGTGAGTGCGGCGTATGTCTGAATAGCTGTATTGAAATCTTCACCGCGGAGAACCATACCGAAAATGAGTCCGACGACAAGGTTGATGACAGTAATGAAAATACCAATCTTTACGTTACCTGAAACGAACTTCGTGGCACCATCCATACTGCCGTAGAAGTTTGATTCAAGCTGAACTTCCTGCTTGCGTTTCTGGTACTCTTCTTCGGAAATACGTCCGCTATTGTATTCCTGCTCAACGGCAGTCTGTTTCATCGGCATTGCATCGAGGGTGAAACGTGCTGCTACTTCAGAAACGCGCGTTGCACCTTTTGTGATGACAAATGCCTGTACAGCGATAATGATGATGAAGATTACAAATCCGATAAGGAGTCCGTCTGTTCCGTCTGTACCTATTACGAACGTAGAGAACGCGCGGACCATTTTTCCGTCAAACTGGGTGCCTTTTGACAGAATGAGTCGGGTCGATGATACGTTCAGACCTAAGCCGAATACGGTTTCAACAAGCAGGACTGTCGGGAATGATGAAAAATCAATTGCTCTCGGGGTAAAAAGAACAAGAAGAAGGACCAATACTGACAGCAGCAGGTTCAGGGCCATGAAAAGGTCCAGAAGAGCTGTAGGTAAAGGTATTATAATCATCATGATGACAATTACGACACCGATTGCTAAAAAGAGGTCAGATAATGATTTTCCTTGAGACTTGCCAGCCATCAGATCCCCACCCAATAGTCAGTTGACTGTCTACAATTTTCCCTTCATCCGGTAAATCCGTTGAAGGATGATTGAAAGAGCTTCCCAGAACTCTCTAGGTATTATATCACCAATTTCAACTTGTGCATATAGTGCACGCGCTAAAGGTTTATTTTCTACGATTTCTACGCCATTTTCGCGTGCAATTTCCTTAATTCTGAGTGCAAGAGAGTCGACACCCTTTGCCATGACGGTCGGGCCCTGCATTGTTTCCCTGTCATACAACACAGCAACGGCATAATGAGTCGGGTTTGTAATGACTACATCTGCCTTGGCTACATTTTCATACACGTTCTGACTCATCATCTCGCGCATGTACTGCCGGAGCCTGCTCTTCGTGTAAGGGTCTCCTTCCAATTCCTTGTACTCTTCCTTAACTTCCTGCTTTGACATTTTCATCTGTTCCATGAACTCATGGCGCTGGACAAAATAGTCAGGAATAGAAACTCCCAGGAAAATGATTGCAGCAATTATGAGCAGTTTTGCGACAAGTTTTGCCAGGTAAACCATGCCAGTCCACAGACTTACGTTTTCCATGGAAAGCAGTTTGGGAATTTCATTTTTAATGACAATATATGCTGTCAGGAATACGACTGCCACTTTGAAAAGTGACTTGAATATATTGAACAGTCCCTGTCCCGAGAAAATCGTTCTCTTGAAATATTCTCCAAACTTTGGAAGTATCTTTGAGAAATTAGGTGTAATCGGCTTTACAGAAAAGATAAATCCTTTTGTCTGAACTATATTTCCTGCAATTGCGGCCACAACACCTACAAGTGCAATCGGAATGAAGCATCGGACGAGATAGCGCAGGAAAACCCTGAAAACAGCCGGATCAGTAAGTTCCAGTGTTGCTGCCCTGTCAAAATAAAACCGGATTACAGTGATTACGTTGTTGAAAAGCCATCCGCCTATAATCAGCAGGCATGAAACGGTAAACAGCATTACTAGCGAACCGTTTATTTCCTGGGATTTTGCTACACGTCCTTCTTCCCGTGCTTTACGGAGTTTGTGCTCTGAAGGTTCCTCTGTCCTGCCTTCTTCTTCTGCAGAAGCGAACCATTGAGAGTCAATGTACATATTTGTTAAAAGTACATCCGAAAGCATTGACGAATCCTTGCATCCCCTATAGAACCGGCGATACTTTTATGAACAACTGCTCAAGCAATGTGAAACTGTTGTCAAAAAGACGCGAGAAATACTCAATCATAACAGGCATCAATTCCCACAGGAGGAAAAAAGATACAAGAATAGTAATTGGAAGGCCTTCAGAAAGCAGGTTCATCTGGGGTGCTGCTTTTGAAAGAATACCCATACTTACGGAAACAAGGAAAAGCGTTGCTACCATGGGAAATGAAATCATCATGGCATCAAAGAACAGTTGTGTCAGTCCCTGCAGCAGGAAGTTTATGAAATCTTCACGTGCTTCCACAAGGACAAACGCATTCAGGGAAAGGAAACTTTTGAAAACACCTGATACAAACAGTTTCTGGAAACCTTTTGTCTGAAGAAAAGTAAGCAAAGCAAGGAAATTCAAATACTGACCCATAAGTGGATTTTCTACCTGGGAAAGTGCATCATACGCTTCTGCAGCACTGAAACCCATTTGCAGTGAAAAGAACTGACCAGCAGAACTGAACGCTCCAAAAATCATTGTTATGAAGAAACCTGTTATGACGCCGATCAGTCCTTCTCCGATCAACAATGCTATGAAATCAAGACTGTAAGGATCGACGTGATAGCCCTGATTATATGCTACAGGAACAAGGAAATAGGCGATACAACCTGTCAGACCGATTTTAGCTACACGTGGTACGGACGCAGAGGATACAAGCGGCATTGTCTGCAGTACGGCAAACACACGAACTGCTACAAGGAGGAACAACGGCGCCTGCGAAACAAGATAGTCGAGCATGGATTATCCTGCTACCTCCGGAATCATGTTGAAAAGATTGATTGTATATCCGCGAAGGGAGGCAAACATCCAGCCGCCTAAAAGTGCAAGTACGGCAAGGATGGCAAACAGCTTAGGTACGAACGTGAGTGTCTGTTCCTGAATTGATGTAACTGCCTGTAATATTGCGATTAATAGACCGATTATAAGTGCTGCACCAAGTACAGGAGCCGTAATTACGAGGACTTCAAGAACGCCATTTCGCATCAGTGATACTAAATCGCCAATACTCATCCAAAGCCCCCTACTTTATTACCGACACGAATAATTGCTGTGTCAGCAGTCCCCATCCATCTACGAGAACAAATACCATCAGTTTGAATGGCATTGAAATCTGGACAGGCGGCAGCATGATCATACCCATGGACATGAGTACACTGGCAACAATCATATCGATTATGATGAACGGTATATACAACAATATGCCTATCTTGAACGCGACAGTCAGCTCATGAATGATGTAAGCAGGAATAAGCACATATGTCGGTACATCTGCAATTGTTTCCGGAGCATGTTCAAAGCCTGCCATTGCCATAAACTCATTGATGTAGTCAAAATCCGGGTACATCTGTTCGGCCATAAACTGCCTTATTGGAGCTTCTACCTGTGTATATGCTTCTGAAAGACCGATTTCACCGGCGGCCATAGGCTTGTATGCATTATTATACATGCTCGTAAATGTCGGCCACATGACAAAAAGTGTCATGAAAAATGCAATTCCGTTCAATACTGATGTTGGCGGTACCTGCTGTAAAGACAATGCCCTTTTAATAAAATCAAGAACTATTGAGAAACGCAGAAAACAGGTAACCAGAAGAAGCAGGCTCGGAGCCAGACTTAATACAGTAAGAATTAAAAGTAATTGAATTGAAAAGGCAACTTCATTATTAGTTTCTGGTTGCTTTATCGTTAAATCAATAATCGGAATATCTATTCCTGTATTTTGAGGCACAGAGATGGTGTCTGTCTCAGACTGTGCAGGAAGCATCTGAAATACAGTGAGGAAAAGAAAAAGCACAAGCAGAACTTTTTTAGCTTTACCGTTCCTCACTTTCCTTCCCCGTTTTTCTTGAAATTAAGACGTCTGTTTTTTATGAAATCTTCAGTTCTTTTTGATGAAGATGAAAGAGAAGATATCATTGATGCAAAATCCTGAGGTTTTGCATTCAGGTTTTCAGAAGCGCGCAGATTCATATCATCAATAAGTTCTTTGTCAGATGTTTTGTCTTTTCCGTCAGTACTGTCAATTTTATCAATGACACTTATACCGCTGTCAGAAACTCCCAGAACATATGCTCTGTCACGTAATGTCACTACCTGTACTGTTCTTCCGGGAGCAAGTGTCAGCTGTGCAGTTTTTTTCAAATAAAAATCAGGTTCTGCACCAGGATCCATTCTTTTCTTGATAAGTTTTCCGACGAACCAGATTATCAGGCAGATTACAGCCAGAACAAGTACCATTCTGAAAAATAACCAGAATGAACTTCCTGTACCGGTATCAGTATTGTCGAAGCCAGTTCCATTTTGAGGGATTACAAAAGATTTTTCGATTTCAGAAGCAGTATCTATCCCTGTATCAGTAGTCTGAGCACTTACTGATACAAGACAGAATAATAAACATAAAGATACTATGAGTATTCTGCGTAATATATTTCTCATGGCCCCCACCCAGAAATAAATCAGTGCAGATCAGATACCCTTTCCATTGGTGAAAGAATTTCAGTTACACGAACACCGAAGTTTTCATCGATAACTACAACCTCACCACGGGCAATCGGTTTCTGGTTTACAAGAATATCTACAGGCTCACCAGCGAGTTTATCAAGCTCAATAATTGTACCTTCACCCATACCAAGTATGTCTTTAATGAGTTTCTTTGTACGTCCCAGCTCTACGGTCATTTCCATGAAAACGTCCATGATAAGACCGATATTCTGCTGTTCCATTCTGTTCATGCCAGACTGGAGTGTCGGATACTGAAGTGACTGTACATTTGGAATATTCTGAGGCATTCCGCCATTCATAGGCATTCCGCCCATACCCATTCCCATGTCCATGCCGCCCTGTGGCATACCCATACCCATGCCCATACCGCCCATGGCTCCACCCATTGGCTGCATCTGACCCATCGGCATTCCGCCACCCATGTTCATTCCGCCCATAGGAGCACCACCGCCCATTCCGGTCATTGCGGTCATTGCGGTCATTGACTGCATTTCTTCAACTGAAAGTCCTGTTGAAGCAGCTCCAGAAGAAGCGCTTCCTCCTCCAAGAGCCTGAGTAATTGCATTTGATACATCACCTGAGAAAATCTCATACAGATTGAATGCACCACCATCTACAC
>JAZUFS010000305.1:0-7959 GCA_045640805.1 Treponemataceae bacterium | reverse complement strand
GGCATGCGTCCGCTTTCAAGGCAGATTTGCTGCAAAGGCATGCGTCTGCTTTCAAGGCAGCTGCGCGCGTGTCTTCACTGTAAAAGAACTCTGCCAGACTCACCGGTTTCAGATTGTGTGCAAGCGCATAGCCGATCAGTTTAGGCGCGCAGCATTCTCCCGCACCCGTCGGCGGCATGGCAGCGCCGTAAAAGCCGAAAATACTCCTGTTTTCGACAACCGGCCGTGTCTCATACCGCGGATACGTTTTTCCGTTTTTAGGATTTGTCCACGCGTACGTCGCCGCAGTCTCAATATGTGCCATGACAGGAATACGGTACAGGGCAAAAATTTCATGCATGGATTTGTGTGACGCCGCCTTGCGCGCTGCCTTCAATTCCGCTCTTCGTTCATCATCCTGAAGCGAATCTATCTCATCAGTCAGTGCGTGGATTGCCTTGTCAGACTCTGTGGTAAGCCGCGCAAATTCTGCTTCGTCGAGGAGGGGCGGTACCCATCCGGGAACAGTCCAGCGGGACTGGTACTGGCCCGAAAAAGCCTTGAGGATTACCTCATTTCCATTGGAATCTGTGCAGGTAAGGATACCGAACATCTGTTCGGTGGGGCGGTCGGGCTTTTTCGCGAACGGCGACATGACGGCGCCGTTGGGGGCCGCCCCGCATGCCTTATCGTCAGAGACAGATGCCTTGTCAGAACACGAAATTCCCACAGCAGTTTCATACACGACAGCATCAACGCCTTCACTATCAAAGCGGGCCATTAAATCGAGAGCGTACGTTTTTGCAGGTTCGTCAGGAAGCGACGGAAACATATCCCGATTATATCAGAATATTGTCAGAATTGCGTGCTTTTCGGAACACAGATATCAACTGTCTTTGCAGGGGTGGTCATCGAATGTTCTTCGCCTGTGTAATTGTTCCTGATATCAACGCGGAATACGCCAGTTACAGCTGCATGGGTATCCTCTGCAGGATTGACGTCAACGACACGGATTTCAAGACTTTCGCCATCTACTTCAAAACCTGGATTATCGATGGAGTACTGCGGGTGTACGGCGATGGTCACAGCCTCGCTTTCCCATGTTTTTTCCGGTGCAAAGCTGATTGATCCGCTTACTGTTGAGTAGCTTTCGCCTGTCCACATGAAGCTGGCAATCATATCTTCAAGTACAAGTTTCTGAATCTCATCATCTGACAGAACCTGCTGTTCGCCGAACACATGAACCTGGTAATTTTTCTCTGCCGTATATCCGGAGCACTCGAATGTTGCAGTAAGGGTAAGGTCCGTTTCTTCTGCCTGCTTCCTTACTTCAAGCCAGATGTCATTCTGATAGCAGATTTTCTTATTTGAAGATTCCCATGAAATATTGACATATCCTACCGAAGTCTGGAGGGGGATGTAATCAAAGAGCAATGCCGGCACCCTGACGTCATTCATTGCAAACTCAATGGCGCTCAGGGCTTCGTCTTCTGGAAGCTGAACATGATTTCTTCCCCGTGTGGATGCGCATCCTGAAAGAAGACAGACTGCGAAAATGATGGAAAGGGTGAAAATTGATGACTTACGCATATAGACTCCTTTTTGCTGACAGCCAGCCAGACTGCCCTGGGAAAAATTACTTCTTACAGTAATTATACAACACTGCCATTCAAGACTCGATAAATAATCAACACTTCCTGGTATTTTCTTACTATTATTTTACATTTTATCCAAAATCTCTATTTTTTTGCTTGCATTATAATTACTATTGGTAGTATAATAAATTACCATGAGTGCAGTAGTCGCTTTAGAAAAATGTGCAGAATACGATTTTGAGGAAGTCTATGCTGCAGTTGAAAACATGATGAACCTTGTTCCACCGCCAGATGTTCAGGGTAAGACTGTGCTCATCAAACCGAATATCCTTTCTCCCAAAAAGCCTGAATATGCAATCTGCACTCATCCGGTCGTCGTCGGTGCCGTCGTAAAGGCATTCGTAAAGCGCGGCGCAAAAGTCATTGTCGGAGAGTCTCCTGCAACTGCAAACTCTACATCTGCAGCTAAGGCAACCGGCATGTATGACATCATCAGGGAAAATGGCGGAGAATGGGTCGACTTTAACGAAGCAGCCCAGATTACCTGTGATGAATGCAAGATCTGCAAGACATTCGATTTCGCAAAACCGTTCACGCAGGCTGATGTAATCGTCTCAGTCGCAAAACTCAAGACACATCAGTTCATGTCATATACGGGCACACTGAAGAACCTGTTCGGCCTCATCATCGGACTTAACAAGGCAAAGACTCACTACCGATTCCAGAACAAGCAGGATTTTTCCGCTTACATTACTGACCTTAACATTGCAGCCAATCCGCAGTACGCCATAATGGATGCAATTACCGGCATGGAAGGTAAAGGCGGACCTGGAAACGGCGACCCCGTGCAGCTTGGCTTTCTTGCAGCTTCTGACAACACACTTGCTGTTGACTGGGCATGTGCCTCAATCGTCGGTTATACTCCGGAGCAGGTGCCTATCCTTAAAGAAGCCATGAGCCGTAAACGCTGGCTTTCATCCCCGGATGAAATCACCTACGCGGGCTGTACTCCAGACGAAGTAAAGCCGGCATCATTCAAGATTGTCCGCGAAGCTGCCGCTGCCGTCACCCTGCAGAAAATGCTGCCGGGAGCGCTTAACAAGCTGGCTGCGCTTGTGTTCGTAAAGACGCCGCGCTTCAACGCCAAAAAATGCATCCGCTGCGGAAAATGCGCTGAAATCTGTCCGGCTCACATTCTGCGCTTCAGCACTAAAGGCGCAGAAATTGCCCCGGAAGGCACACCGAACGCAGAAAAGTTCATCACGATGGAAGACAGAAAGAAGTGCCTGCACTGCTTCTGCTGCCACGAAATCTGCCCGGTAGAGGCAATCTCACTGCATAAATTCTAAGTAAATCTAACATTCTTACTTTCAATCGTATTATTTTGGATACTCTCTCTAATATTCGTGATATACTGAATTCTCAGAGAATCAACATTCTGTTTTTTAAGGATTTTGTATGAACGATAAAATAATCAAACCATTCTCATTTAAAGTCCCACTCCTTTTCTTCTTAGTTTTTCTTGCTCCTATTGTTCTGAGTTGGAGTTGGTGTGTCTACCTGAAAAATCTTACATTTCAGGAAACAGTAAATGCATTTCTGCAATTACCAATTATCGGTCTGACCATACTTTTCTTTTCACTGGTTACGCTATTCTACGTCATTAACAACAGAATGCTTCATTCTTATGACGGTACACCCGAATCTGCTGCAAAACTCAATAAATGGACGACAGTATTTGAGCTCGGCACCGTTTTCCTGGCCCTTACGAATGCCTACGTTGTTCCCCGAATCGTTACACTTGCATTTACATTACGCGGTGTTTCCATAACAATTACGCCGATTCTCATCACCTGTTACGGAATGACATTCCTTCTGGCTCTGTTTTTCTACATCATATTCTTCCAGCAGGTACAGAAAGAAATAAAGGAACTGCCATTCGGACGTGAGAACATTGCGTTCCCAATCATTGCCCGCAGTATCATCGTATCAAGCTTTTCAAGTGCCGGACTCGTACTGCTTATGATAAGCATTATGCTCTCACCGGTCAGCATCATGTACACAACGTACGAGTTGCTGCCACGCTACTATCTGCCGGCTGCAGTAATCGGCGTTGGTTCCATTGTCGCTGATATCTTCTTCCAGATGAAAGGTAATGTTGACCGCGTCAAAGATATTTCTGCGTTCTCAATGTCACTTGCAGACAGGGACTACACAATGAATGAACTTGAAATTCTCTCCCGCGATGAGTTCGGAGCACTTGCAGGAGACTGCAATAAGTTCTTCAACGTCACGAAAAATCTTCTCGGCGTCATTAACAACTCAGTTACATCCGCTGTAGGAACTTCAGAAGAATTTGCAGAGGATATGAAAAAATCTTCATCATCAATCATGCAGATTGCAGACAGTATCACCAACATTCAGGATAAGACGAAGAGCCAGACAGAAGCTGTTGAAAATTCAAAGAACGCCATCAATGAGATGCTCGACAAGTTCTCTGTCCTTGATCAGGCAACAAAGACTCAGGTAAAGGATGTTGAAGAGTCAAGCCGCGCTATTGAGGAAATGGTTCAAAACATCAGGTCGGTAACGCAGATTCTTGAATCAAATGCAGATTCCGTAACAAACCTTAAGGAAAAGTCAGAAAGCGGCCGTACCATCATTGACCGGTCTGTTTCGTTCGCTGCTGAAATCATGCAGAAGTCTGAAAGCTTGAAAGAGGCAAGTACCATCATTCAGAACATTGCTTCCCAGACCAACCTGCTTGCTATGAACGCTGCTATTGAAGCTGCCCACGCAGGTGATACCGGTAAGGGATTTGCCGTTGTTGCGGATGAAATCCGTAAGCTTGCCGAAGAATCGAACGAACAGGGTTCACGCATTACCCAGCAGCTTGAGGAATTCCAGGAAGCAGTCACCGGTATTTCAAACAACACAAAACAGATTCAGGCTGAATTTGAACAGATTTTCCAGCTGACAAATGAAGTCAAAGACCGCGAGATTGAAATCAGGAATGCCATGGAAGTCCAGACTTCTGAAAGTGACAGCATTCTTTCTGCCATGGAAGACATTACTTCTACCGCAAACACCATCAAGGAAGAAGCCGGCATTCTGACAAGCGGCAGTAACAAGATTGAGTCTGAAATGACCGTTCTGACCAACATCTCTCAGGAAATTGAGAATGAAATGCTTGGAATTGCCGAACACTCAGACCAGATTGCAGCTACCACCACGACTGTTACCGAAGGCGCTAACAAGAACAAAGACAACATGCTCGGCATTCAGGAAGAGGTCAATCAGTTCAAGATTTAAGAGCCAACGCTGATTGAAAGGCTGATGAACGGGTAAGACTCTGCCAGCTGGCATTCCGCAATTTTAAATCTTTTTTGGTTTTGCGGAACAAGAAATATGTTTTCATTCCGCAATTTTAATTTTTTCTTGATTTTGCGGAATAACCATGTTACACATTTGCAATGGAGCGCGAAGTTTCACCTCTTTTAAGCATAAAAGACGCCTACCCTAAAATGATAATTGCAAGGACAAAACACCCCCTGTATCAGTACGAAGGAATTGCAGTATGGGATATTGCGGAATGGCTGATGGACGGGGCGGAAAAGTAGGATATACTATATGAAAAGAGGTTATGTATGTTTCAGAAAACAATTGTAGAGAAATTCCTTTCAAAATTAGATAAAGAGCTGCTTAAACAAAAATATAATTTGTTCTGTTCCATTTTTAAGAATGAAAAGAAAATAGAAAACATTCGCAATTCCAAAGAAGAACAGTATCAGGAAGGATTTATCCGCGATTTATTTGTTTCTGTTCTTGGGTACACAATCAAACCGGAAGAAAACTACAACATTCTGACAGAATTAAAAAATGAAGTTGCAAACAAAAGCAATTCAAAAAAATCAGACGGTGCAATCTGCGAAGAAAACAACGAAAACAAAATCCGTGCCGTTATTGAATTAAAGGGAACCGATACAACAGATTTAGACAAAGTTGCGTTCCAGGCATTCAGCTATAAAAACTTTCACAATGAATGTAATTATGTAATTGTCTCAAATTTTGAACGCCTGCGTCTTTATGTAGAAACTCAGATTGAATTCGAGGAATTCAACCTATTCACCTTAAGTTTTGAACGATTCTGCATTTTGTACCTGCTTCTGGAACTGAATCAACTTAAGGCAGATATTCCATTACAAATAAAGCACGAAACAGTAAGCGAAGAAAAAGCCATTACAGATAATTTTTATGCGGACTATTCCACATTCAAGCGTCTTTTATTTGAAGATTTATGCGAGAACAATCCTGAAACAGACAAACTTTTGCTTTTTAAAAAGACACAGAAACTTTTGGACCGCATACTTTTTATTCTTTTCTGCGAAGACCGAAATCTTTTGCCTGCAAATAGTGTGGCTGGAATAATTTCTGATTATCAAAAACTTAAAGAATTAGGCTACGGACAGCCACTTTACAATGTTTTTAAGACATTTTTTGACAGAATCGATAAGGGCTGGAAAAGTGAAAACGACAGTTCGAAAAACATTTTTGCATACAACGGCGGTTTGTTTAAAACTGATGAAATTCTGGACAACATAAAAGTCGGTGACGATGTTCTGTTCATTCATACAAAACGCCTTGCAAATTACGATTTTGAAAGCCAGATTTCCGTTGATATTCTGGGACGCATTTTTGAAAATTCTTTGACAGAAATTGAAGAAGTGCAGAAAGAAATTGAAGCCGAAAAGACTGGCGCAAAAGTTGAAAACAACAATGTAGGAAAACGCAAAAAAGACGGAGTTTTTTATACGCCCGAATACATTACAAAGTACATTGTAGAAAACACCATTGGAAAACTTTGCCAGGAAAAACGTGTTGAGTTAAATATAACTGATGAAGAATTCTCTCCTGAAAAAAGCGTAAAATCTGGGGATGATAAAAAAACTATTGCTGCCAAGCAGAAAGTTACTGAAGAACTTGATAAAAAACTTGAAACCTACAGGGCCTGGCTTTTGGATTTGAAGATTCTCGATCCAGCCTGTGGTTCCGGTGCATTTTTGAACGCCGCCTTACAACAGCTTAAAATTGAACATACTCTTATAGATTACTACTGGTCAAACATCCACGCCGGAGAATTAAACTTTACAGAAATAGAAAACACAATTCTTGAAAAGAATCTTTACGGCGTAGATATAAACGAAGAAAGTGTTGAAATTGCAAAACTGAGTCTGTGGCTCCACACCGCAAAAAAGAACCGCAAACTTACAACGCTGAACGGAAAAATTAAATGCGGAAACAGTCTGATAGACGACCCGGAAGTTGCAGGCGAAAAAGCCTTTAAGTGGGAAGAAGAATTCCCGGAAGTGTTTGCAAAAGGTGGATTCGACGTGGTGATTGGAAATCCGCCGTATTTAAGAATACAGGGTATACAAGAAAACAAAGACAAAGATGCAATTTTTTATGAGAAAAACTATAAATCAGCAGTTGGACGATATGATTTGTATGTTTTATTTATGGAAAAAGCTTTTTCATTGTTAAAAGAAAATGGTATCGCTTCCTTCATACTTCCTCATAAATTTTTGAATGCAGAATTTGGAATAGGAATAAGACAATTTATTTACGATAACAAAGCATTAAAATCAATTTTGAACTTTGGAGCAAATCAAGTTTTTGCAGACGCAACTGTTTATACTTGTATTATTCAACTTTCACATAATAATGATTCATTTTTGTTTGCTTATGCTAATCCAGAAAAATTGAATGGAAATTTGAGTTTTGACAGTTTCCCGTTTGAAAAACTTTCAAATATTGAAAAATGGACATTTCAAAATAATAATAATTCAAAAGTCATTGATAAATTAAAATCTCAAAAATTGAAACTTCAAGATATTTATGATTATTGCAGTCAGGGAACAGTTTCAATGGGCGATGACATTTTTTTGATGAAAGGCCATTTTGAAAGTGATTATTTCATTGGATATTCAACTGAAATTGAACAAACTGTTAAAATTGAAAAAGAATTAATGAAACCAACATTGAAAGGTGAAGATGTAAAGAAATATTCAACTGCTGAAAATCAATATTGGCAAATATATCCTCATTATGAAAAAGATGGAGTTACAGTTCCATATGAAGAAAATGAGCTGAAATCAAAATTTCCACTTTGCTATGAATATCTATCTCAATTCAAAGAAGTTTTAATTGAAAAGAAACGCAAGTATAAAACCAATGAAAAATATTGGTATTCTCTGCACAGAGCAAGAGAAATTGCAATGTTCAATCAAACAAAAATTATAACACCTGAAATTTCTTTAGGTTGTAATATGACTCTTGATAAAAACTGTTTATGGCATAATACAAAAGTTTATACAATTCTTTTAAA
>JAZUFS010000304.1:0-4064 GCA_045640805.1 Treponemataceae bacterium | reverse complement strand
TTTCGTCGTCGCCCATATCCTTGAGCGTCCAGAGAATTATGTGCTTAACCATAGTGCGCCTCTAGAACTTCACGACGCGCGGAGCAGCCGCAAAACTTGAGAATGTTGCAGTTGCGTTCCTGAAATAGAGCACCTGCGTGTTGCCGTCGTTTTCATCATACATGCCGCGCAGGTTCGGATAACTGTCGAGCATGTGCTTCTTGGCCTCGATGCGGTCATCATTCACGAGCTCACCTGCAAGACGCAGCCATGTACCGGTCTCGCCGTCAAAACAGCAGAGCTCGGCAAGCGGATTTGCGGCCAGCTGCTTAGAAACTGGCTTAACTTTTCCCGTCTGGATATAGAGCTTATCCTCAAAAAGATCGATGGTGCCAAACGGACGCACGCGTGGCTGACCGTCCTCAACAGTAGCGAGATAGTACGTCCCGCATTTCTTCACAAATTCATAGACAGATTTCATTTTGTTCTCCTTGGGACCCGCACCATAACGGGCTACATCCATTGTACACGCAAATGAGCAAAAGTTTGAGTTTTTCTTCCTTTTTTTGAAAAAAACGCCTTTCGCCTGCGTAAAACAATATGGAGGTATGTATGAATACTAGCGAAGATGAAAACATAAACTCTTATGGTCAGTTTTCAAAACCCTGGGATGAGTTGGAAATCACAGATAATTATCTGTTTTGTAAAATCATGAGCCAGCCTGATTTCTGCAAGGAAATGATAGAGCGCATTCTCGGAATTAAGGTGAAGACGCTTTCTCTTATGGGAGCGGAAAAACCATTTTCTGGTACTTATGTATCGCATGGCATCCGTCTTGATGTGGCGGCGGCTGATGATGAGAATGTATATGATATTGAATTTCAGAGTGTAAAACGTTCAGATTTGCAAAAACGGATGCGTTTCTATCAGGGGACCCTCGATATTGATTCGCTTTCACATGGTCAGAGCTATGAACAACTTCGTGAAACCTGGATAGTTTTCATTTGTGATTTTGACCAGTTTGCACTTGGTGAACCCGGCTATGAAGTCCGGATGTCGATTGATTCTCTTGATAACAGATGTGTCGCAGAGACTTATGAAGATGGTACGCACAAAATCTTTATCAATCTGGAAGCCTGTGATAAAATCAAGGATGAACGGCTCTGTAACTTCCTGATGTACCTTAAGACCAATAAGCCGCAGGACCGTTTTACTGAGAAAATCAACAGTGCTGTCGATTATAATAAGCGCAACGCTGAGTGGAGGAAAGAGTACATGACTGTCGCTCAGGAAATAGAGTACGAGAAGGCTTGGGCTCGGAAAGTTGCCCGAGAAGAAGGTCTTGCTGAAGGGCGAGAAGAAGGTCTTGCTGAAGGGCGAGGAGAAGGACGTGCAGAAGGACGTGCAGAAGGACGTGCAGAAGGTCTCGTTGAGGGACGGACTTCAGTATGCCTCGAGTTTGTCAGACAGGGTATCATTTCTATTTCTCAGGCCGCCGGACAGCTTTGTCTTTCTGAAGAAGAAGTCAGAAAGATGATGGAAGAATAGTTTACTTTCTGACTTTTCCGCACGCCAGGCATACGAGGAACGCAATCAAATCCGCAATGACGATGCTGGCGCCCGCCGGCGTTGACCAGGCGAATGATGCGCTTATTCCCGCGAAAAAGCATACAACAGACAGAATGCCTGAGCAGATGACGACTTTCCTGAAACTCTTGAACACGCGCATTGATGACAGCGCTGGGAAGACAATCAGGCTTGAGATCATCATTGCGCCCATGAGACGCATGCCGATGACGATGGTGAGCGCCGTCAGAATGGCGATGAGCGCGTTGTAGCGGCCCGTCTTTATGCCGCTTGATTTAGCGAAAGCCTCGTCGAACGTGACGAGGAAAATCCTGTTGTAGAGAAGTACGAACAGTGTCAGGACGACCGCGGCGAGCCCAACGCTGAGCCACACATCCGTCTTGCTGATGGAAAGGATGCTGCCGAACATGTAGCTTGTGACATCCGTGTTGAGGCCCGTCGTAACTGATGTGACCAGAATGCCGATTGCGAGCGCGCTGGAAGAGATGAGCGCAATGGCCGCGTCTCCTTTCAGGTTTGAGCTGGTGCTTACCCGAAGCAGCAGAAACGCCGCGAGTATTGAGACCGGGATAGCAACTGCGAGTGGCGCCCAGTTGAACGCGAGCGCAATCGCCATGGTGCCGAAGCCCACGTGAGAAAGTCCGTCGCCAATCATGCTGTAGCGCTTTAAGACGAGCGTGACGCCCAGAAGTGACGCGCACAATGAAATCAGTCCGCCTGCAATAATGGCCCGCACGATGAATCCATACGAAAAGAGCTGTTCAAAAAAAGCAATCATTGTGCGCCTCCGTTTTCATGGTGATGAGCGTGCTCGTGATGGTGCTCATGCTCGTGTTCATGCGAATGAGCGTGGATGTGCTCAGCCTCCATCTCGGACATGTGGCTTGCACCGCAGTCGCCGCCGCAGTGCGTGCACAGGTGCGTCTCGCACACCTCAACGTGGCTCATTTCGGTGTAGAGATCCGTCTGCTTATATTCATCCGCGGTTCCGAAGAAGAGCGGCTCTTTTGCCATGTGCAGGATGTGCGTCGCGTTCTGGACCGCGCGGTGCACGTCGTGGCTTACCATCACAACCGCCAGTCCATCTTCGTGGTTCAGGCGGCGGATCGTTGCGTAAAACTCATCTGTAATGACGGGGTCTAATCCCGTTACCGGCTCGTCGAGCACAATCAGATTACCTGCTGAGCACAGGGCGCGCGCGAGGAGTACCCGCTGCTGCTGGCCGCCAGAAAGGTCGCGGTACGACTTGCCCGCAATCTCGGTGAGCCCGAGCTTTTCAAGCTGCTTCTCAGCCATGGCTCTGTCTGCTTTTGTCGCGAACAGGCGGCTTGTAAGGCAGCCTGAAAGCACGACCTCGCGCACTGAAGCGGGGAAGTCGCGCTGAATGTTCGAAGCCTGGGGCAGATAGCCCGTTTCAAGACCTGAATGCCTGACTTTGCCTTCCTTGAGCGGAAGCAGGCCGAGCAGCGCTTTGACGATTGTCGTCTTGCCAGAGCCGTTCGCTCCGACGATGCAGAGGTAGTCTCCCTTGTGGATGTCGAACGAGACGTCGTGGCAGGCAATGTATGAGCCATATGCGACTGATACGCCCTGGGCGCTTATCAGTGTGCCGTCATTCTCTGCTGTGTTCATCGTAAGCCCTCCTTAAGGACTTCTGCGTTTTTCTTCATGAGGCTGACCCATGTTTCGCCTGCCTCAAATTCCTTGAGCGGTACGTTCTGGATGGAGTTCAGCTGGAGTGTCTTGACTCCTGCCGCTTCAGCTATGGTGTCGGCAATCTTGTGTGTGCTGAGTTCTATGTAGAAGACGGCTGGCAGCCTGTCTTTCCTGACTTCTTCAATCAGGCGTGCGAGGGTTGCAGTGCTTGCTTCTACGGCAGTGCTGCATCCGTCAAAGGCTGCGTCGTACTCAAGAGCGTAGTAGTGGGCAAAGTAGGCGAGCGGAAAGCGGTCTCCCATGACAATCTTCTTTACGGAAGCAGCATTCACAACGGATTCGATTTCCCTGCCAGCTTCCTGAATGGCACGCTGATATGCGGCGCTGTTTTCCTGGATGAGCGTTGTCGCCACGTTTGCGTACTCGTCACCGAAAGAAGCAGCTTTCCGTGCACATGTGTGGGTGAGCGCATCCCCGATGAGGCCGGTAAGGAACGCGGCGTTATCCGGCGCCGTCCAGATGTGCTCATCCGCGTCTCCGCCGTCATCGAGCATTATTTCCACGTAGTCTATGAGTCGCAGCTGAATCTGACCCGCTTTCGGCGGGTTCGCGCCGAGCATTGTCTCAATCCACTCGTCACTTTCGCCGCCAATATAGATGAAGATGTCAGCGTTCTGTATGGCGATAATGTCAGCTGGCGCCGGGTCATACGAATGCACTTCTGCGCCCGGCTTGATGAGCAGCTTCAAATCTGCTGACAGCGCGAACTCGTCGTCTCCCGCGGCGCCTTTCAGCATGTCGCCAAGACAGGCGCGCGCGAAGTCATAGCACGGGAAGTTTGT
>JAZUFS010000303.1:0-3648 GCA_045640805.1 Treponemataceae bacterium | reverse complement strand
GATATGATTGGTAGCGTATTGAACCATGACCGATTCTGTAAGGGTTGCGGCAAGACTGTCACCAAAGAAACGTCCTTCAATCCTGTGTGAGATGTAGAACTCATTTCCCTCGACATCATTGTTGGCACCATTTGTCAGCTGATATTCACCACCGCGATAGTAGTTCATCTC
This sequence comes from Treponemataceae bacterium, assembly GCA_045640805.1. Lineage (GTDB taxonomy): Bacteria > Spirochaetota > Spirochaetia > Treponematales > Treponemataceae > Treponema_I. The sequence continues at coordinate 3,477 of JAZUFS010000303.1, read as the reverse complement.
ATGCGGGTAGGTACTGACGAGGAACGTGTACTTGTACGAGTCTGAGAACGCAGCATAGCGGAGCATGTTGTGGTACGGAAAATTGTCGCTCATCATAAGGTTTCCCGTAGTACCGAGTCCCCAATTCAGCCGGTCACGGCCGAACTCGAACGACCAGTTATCACTTCCGAAACCGACAAATGCGCGGTACGGGAAATTGAGGTCAGCAACATCAGCGCTGAAGGAGCCGTTCTGCAGGCCGAAAATGTTCGTCGCAAAGTTTTTGTCGCCAATCTGAGTCTGTGTCCGGAATGTGTTCTGCAGCGGGAATTCAAACCATCCGTAGAAGTCGTCGGAAACCCATGTCTCCCAGTTCATGACATAAAACGGAGTGATTTTCGTCAGGTCGTATGCCCAGCCATCCCTGCCTGAGTACAATTTCAGTTTGTTCCATGAATCAGAGTCCGTATTTCCCTGAATCTCTGACCCGTCCGTATTCGTGTGGATGTAAGCCTCTGTGTTTAAGGCACGGCTTACGGTGGAGCTGATGTTCTCATCCCCTTTTTCGCCGTTTGCCCTGACTTCAGCAAGCGCTGCACTGTATTCATCGTACAGCTGCTCCGGCAGTGACGAGGCATCAATCTTATCAAGCATCATCTGAAGTTCAGAAGCACTCCAGGGGCCGGTAGACGACGGCATCGCCCTTCCCTGAAGAAGATAGCACTTCTGTATCGTTGCATAGACAGATGAATCTACCCTGAAGATTTTCTGCCCGGATTGTGCTGAAACCGTACACACAAATACAATTAAAAACAGAACAAGAACTGAAAGCTTCCTGATTTTCACCTTTTTACTCCGTAACCTGAATGCCTCTGCGGCTGTATGTATTATAGCTCACTTTTCAGGAAACGGGGAAAGTCAGTACTTTTTTCCGGACACATCCGTTACATACGGCTTCTGTTCCGGCGAATACGTTGTCCTGCTTTCTATAATCCAGCCGTACAGGATTTCGTACCAGACATTTTCGTACTCAAATATGCCAAGAATGCCATCCCCAGTTTCAGATGGATAGATTGTCACGTTCGGATAGTAGCCCTTGTACACATACATGCTGTTGTCAGCAAGTGATATGCGCTTCACCGTATCTGCTTCCATTTCCGTAGAATAGAAGATGTAATCATCGGTAAGAAGGCCGTCTGCAACCCACTTGTTACAATCGTACCGGGAGAATGTGTCAGAAGTATCTGACGCGTAGAGGAAGCAGTTCTGGTACGGTTCACGTATGGTAATCCTGAACGCGAGTGCATCATCTTTCAGGAGAATTGCTCCCGTGTAAGCAACGTCCGTAAAACTGATGTCCACAACATCAAGCACATGCAGGTCAGCATCTGTCAGCACCAGTTTCTTCTCGTCCTCATATGGATAGATTTTGCCGTCAGAGCGCTTTCCCTGAAGCTGGACATGCCGGTTTGGCAACGGTACATCGAAAATAACTTCATACCCATCTTCTGCAAAAAGCAGACTGGTCATCAGCAATATGAGCGCGGGCAAAATCATTCTTTTTTTCATATAATCTCCTGTCATTTATTCTTAAGCGACTTTTCATTCCTGTCAATAATCGACTGAATGATTTCCATTATCGGTGTCGTGGAATTTTCGCCAATCTCGCCAAATCCCAGAAAGTTACCTGCATATGAATTCAGGTCTGTCTGGTTCGGGATGGTGACAACTTCAGTCCTGTTTCCACCGGTATGCCCCTGGATTATCTTGATTTCAGTCACATTGCCCTGTTTGTCACGCTGCACATCAACGACAGTGGCAACGTGTCCTACCCAGCCCTTTTCGGCTTCAAGCCCCGGACCTTCCCAGACCATGACCGTGCCGACCTCGACATTCTCATTATTGAATGACCTGTCATCGTAGTACGTAATGTTTTTCGTCTGCTCCGTGAAATAATCTTCAGACTGAATGTAACTGACATTGGCACCTATCGGCGTTTCACCATGCAGCAATGTTCCCGACTGATTTCCAAGTGTTGTTTCCGCGGTTGCCTGCCCGTACAGGAACGTCGCCACATCAGCACAGTCGTACACGTCAGGAATATCGAGCCGGTCACCTTCCAGTTTGTACACGGCATACTCCGTCACTTTCTGCTTGTAGTCAGACCGGTTCTTCTCAGTCATATTACGCGGGGCAAGTCCCCAGACATCGATACTGTTTATGGGATCATTATCTACGTACGCGTACCAGTTCTGCCCCCAGCGTATGGGGTCCATCGTCGTGAAACGGCCGGCACGGGGATTGTAGTCACGGAAGCCGTAATTCTGGAGTCCGGTCACCGCGTCATACGGTTTTCCCGCGTAACCGAGCCCGCATAGTGCAGCCGTACCGTCCGACAGCGGAATGCCAAACTCATCGTAGTCACACGCAGACAGTGTCATGCCATATCTGTCTGTCAGTGCACGGACACTTCCGCGTATGTCGGTCGTGATGTTCAGCGTCTGATTGCCCTCAGTTACAGACACGGGATTCATGCCCGCATACAGATACGTCCGCGTAGTTACTTCTGCCGTGGCAAAATTGCTGTCCGCGTCATCGTCAATGAAACGATACCTGCCACCCGTCGCCTCTCCCACGGCAGAAGCTGACTCCGTCTGCAGTTCATCCCTGCTTTTCAACGTCCCGTACTTACTTTCTGCCGGCAGCAGACAGAAACAGATCATAAGGATACACAGCAATACAGTGTTCTTTTTCATAGCCACCTTCCTTACTTTCTTTATACGAAGGCGGATGGCAGTTTTTTCAGAAAACAGAGAAAAAAAAGCCAGCCTCAGTGAAAGGCTGGCTCTCTGCAGGAATCCCCGCGTTACTGATTACTGATTTGCGTAGTTGCTGAAGTAGTTCTGGATCAGGATGACCGGGGTACCTTTGTCGCCGGAACCTGATGTCAGGTCTGAAAGGCTTCCGAGAAGGTCTGTCAGCTGGCGTGGGGTTGTTCCCTGAGTTTCCATGCGGCCCTTCAGGTTGCTGTCCTTTTCCTTGATTCTCTTGATCATTGCTGCCTTGAGCTCATCGCCTGAAAGACCCTTGAACTCGTTGTCAGAAAGGTACTTGAGTTTCAGTTCGTTTGGTGTACCAATCAGGCCGCTTGTGTATCCCGGTGATACGACAGGGTCTGCGAGCTCCCAGATGCCGCCCTGCGGATCCTTGAAAGCACCGTCACCGTAAACCATGACCTGAATGTCTTTGTTGTAGATTTTCTTAAGGCGGCCCTGAATGTCCTCAACGAGCTCCTGGCAGTTTCTTGGGAAGAGCTTTACTGAGTTTTCTGTAGCGAGGTTTGAACCAAGCAGACCATACTTGTCGTTGAAGCCTGAGCCATCGATGCTTTCTGTCAGGATTTCGTCCAGGCAGTAGCACTTCTTTACGCCGGCCTTCTCAAGAATCTTCTTGTTTCTCTTGCGCTCGTGAATTGAAGCAACAATGACGTTGTCCGTG
>JAZUFS010000302.1:0-7914 GCA_045640805.1 Treponemataceae bacterium | reverse complement strand
CCACAAGTCCCTTGCTCATATTCTGAAAGTACTTTCAACTTTAAGTCAATCGGATAATGACTGACAAACAACATAAACCAACCTCCATAAAGTGTCCAACTTTATGGGGTCAGTTCAGTGCGGCCGAGGGGCAGGCGCCCCCACATGACAGTGCATGGCTTTTGCTTTCTGCCGTTATTTTCCAAACACCAGCACGTTCCAGCTGAGCGGCTTTACGCGGGTTGCAACAATGCCGTCTTTAAGCGTGCAGGCTTTATTTGCTTCCGGCGCCTTCCAGTCGTTTCCGTATGAACTCTTCGCGTCGAAATCTGCCGAACTCATTTCATAGAGCACGCAGCTCTTGTAGCCTTCAAAGCCGCGGACGTCGAGCTCGAGCGGATACTCTTCATCCGGATTGCGGTTTATGACGAACACGGCGAGCTGCTCTTTCTCCTTATTCCAGGCACAGGCGCTGTCTATGTACGGTACGTCATTCTTGCCCGTGTACTGCGAAGTGTCATCAATGGCGTACCCGCTCATGTCGTATGTCGGGCAGTCGACGCTGACCTGCATGCTCGTGCCTTTTGCATATTCGGGCAGCTGCATGAACGCGTATCGGGTTGCAGGTTTCCAAACGTGCTCACGGTTGCTTGCGGCAAGAGACTGAAGTCCGCCTGTCATGCAGCTGAGCTTGACCCTGTCTGCGTGACGGAGCAGTGCGAGCTGGATTGATGTCATGGAAAGCACTTTGACCATGTCGCCGCCCGGGAATTCGCGCTCGGGCATGTTGTCTGGGTCGTGGCGGACATACGTACGCTCAGGGTCAAACTTGTAGTGAACGCGCGCCATGTTGTACGGACCATAGCCCGGGTGAAGTTCGCTGAACGGGCGTTCAAAGGCGCCGTATTCGTCGAATGAAAGCTGCACTTTGCGCGGGGAGCGGTGTTTTGCCTGAATGTAATCGAGCATGCCCGCTTCTGTGTTGATGAAGTCTTCGTAGTAAAGCGCGCCGCCGAGCAGAGAAAGCAGGTCGCCCGGCTTTGCTGAGTGATAGTGGTGGAGCGCAAGGTAGTCGACGGTGTCATAGCACTGATCCATGACCTGTGCTTCCCATTCAGGATAGTGATCCATGAAAGACGCTGATGAAGCGCAGGCTACTGTTTCAATAGATTCGTCAATCCACTTCATTGCCTTGCTTGCCTCGTGGCACAGATTGCCGTAGCCGACAGGATCTTTCTCCCATGAGCCAAGCTGCCAGTGGCCGTCCATCTCGTTGCCGAGGCACCAGGTTTTGACGCCGTATGGTGCTTCATGTCCGTTTTTACGGCGCAGGTCTGACCAGTAGGTACCGCCTTCGTGGTTGGTGTATTCAACGCAGTCCATGGCGTCCTGAAGCGTTCCCGTTCCAAGATTCACCGTGTATATCGGGGATGTGCCGATTTTCTCCGCCCACTGCAGGTACTCGTCGTGACCGACCTCATTCGTAATGTACTGGTGCCACGCAGGGTCCAGGTGCACTTTGCGCTGCTCCTTCGGGCCGATTGAGTCTTTCCACTGCCATGCTGACACGAAATTGCCGCCCGGCATTCTGACAGCGGGTAATCCCGTGCTTTTCAAAAGCTCAATGACATCCTGCCGGAAACCCTGCTCATCCGCTGTGGGGTGTCTGGGGTTATACATGAAGCCGTTCACCATGGTGCCGATTGGCTCAAGGAAGGCTGCGAACAGTCGGTTTGAAATGTCGCCGATTGTAAACTTCGGGTGTATTGTAATGCGTGGGACCATTTTTATCTCCTGTGCAGCTTCCGTGGTGGTGGAAGTACCTGCTTTTTATGTACAGACAGTATATCACGAGCGTCGGTAAAGGTGTGTTCCTTTATCATGAAAATGCTGACCGTCATTTCTGTTGCTGTGGCGGCGAGACTTTCGACAGACTCCCTGCAGTCCTGTTCAAGCCAGTAGTGGATGAGCCCGATCAGTCCGAATATGGCGAAGCTGTATTTGTGGTCGAACTCAGAAGCGGGACTGCCATCCGTTGTTTTTCTGAGTTCTGTCCGGTACTTTTCCCTGATGGCACCGTTAAGCCGTTCATAGAAAAGATTGTCTCCGTTGGGACTTATGAGAAGTTTGAGCATGGTGCTGTTTTCCTTAATGAACGAGAGCAGGTCAGTAAAGAACGATGCAATTCCCTCCCGGTTACGCTTTCCGGCGTACTGCAGGATAATGTTTTCCATCTCTTCAAACAGCTCGTTTTCAAGCTGCTGGACCATGTCGAAAATGTCGCGGTAGTACAGATAGAATGTTCCGCGGTTTATGTCTATCAGTTCGCTCAGTTCCTTGACGGATATATCACGCACCGGCTTTTGCTGCATCAGCTGGATGAGACCCTCACGCAGAAGCCGTTTTGTTCTTCTGACACGTCTGTCTTTGCTTTCGTCTTTCATGATATCCTCCGGGATAATCAACACTTAGATATGATATGTCTATTATACGACAAAAGTCTAAAAAAAGACATTGTTAATTCAAAAACCCTCGCTTATCCTTGAAATATATAACAATAAGGAGATTTAACCATGAAAGTTCTTTTAGCCGGCGCATTTGGCAACCTGGGAAGTGACATCCTGCGCACTCTGTGCAAGACGGATAATGAGATTATTGCTGCGGATGCAATTTCGCGCACACTGGATGATATTGATGAAAGCCGCTATACGGCAAAAGTTATCGACGTGACAAATCCTGAAAGCCTTAAGGGCCTGTGTGACGGTGTTGATGTCGTCATTACGACGGTCGGTCTTACCAAGGCTTCTGCAAAGTTCAGCAACTATGACATTGATTTCCACGGAAACCTGAACCTTCTCAATGAAGCAAAGAGTGCGGGCGTAAAGCACTTCAACTATATTTCTGTCATTGGTGCGGATCAGGGCGACGGCGTTCCTATGGTCAACTCAAAATATCTGATGGAAAGGGAACTGGTGAAAAGTGGCGTAAGCTACGTGATTTACCGTCCGACCGGCTATTTCTACGATATTGCAAAAGTATTCATGCCGATGGTCGAGAAGGGCGAGGTTCAGCTGCTCAAGCACAAGCCGGAGCCGCGCTGCAACATCGTTGACACAATTGACTTTGCGGAGTTTATCGTGAAGTCAATGTGCGAAGACAACAAACTCTATAATGTCGGTGGAAAGGAAACATACACGTACCGCGAAGTTGCAGAAATGTTCTTCAGGGCAAACGGAAAGGAGCCTGTCATCAAGACGGTGCCGCCGTTCCTTATGAGCGTACTTGCAAACCTGCCAAAAATAAAGAAGGAAGGCAGACGCGACGTCATTCTGTTCGGAAAGTTCACCATGACACATGATTGTGTGGGCGACACCATGATTGGCGAAAAGTCTTTCAGGGAATACATTGAAAGCAAAGAGTATGTCGCAAAATATGAGGCGGTAAAGGCAGCGGCCGCGGCTGCAGCAGCACAATGATCCTGTATTTTTCTGCTACCGGCAACAGCGGATATGTTGCCGGCCTGCTTGCCGAAAGACTTTCTGATGAAGCCGTCAGCCTTAACGGATACATTCAGTCGTTCGTGAAGGATGGAACCGCCGGCTCATTCGCCAGTGAAAAGCCGTTCGTGTTCGTATTTCCGGTATATCTTTCAACATCGCCGACCGTGCTCCGCCAGTTCATAAAGGCGTCATCGTTCAGCGGAAATACGGCCGCGTATTTTGTGCCGACGTGCGCAAGTGCCGACGGCTCAGTTCCTAACTCGTCGATTGATCTTCTGAAGGAAGTGCCGGCGCTCACCTACATGGGCTGCCAGCGCGTTCCCATGCCGCAGAACTATGTCGTGTCCTTCAAGCCGTGGGATGAAGAAAGGAAACTTGCGGCGTATGAAACTGCACGTTCTCTTGCAGACAGCAACAGCGCGAAGATTCTGGCAGGAGAGATGCTCCCTGAGCAGCCGTGCGGCGGTTTTGAGTACGGCATAACGAAAGCGGTTGAAAAATGGTATAACCACGATTTTACGAAAACCGCGAAATTCGCCGCATCTGACGGTTGTGCCGGCTGCGGACTTTGCGCGAAGGAATGTCCGGTGAACGCAATTGAGATTCAGGACGGAAAGCCTGTGTGGGTAAAGAAAAACTGCATTCACTGTATGTCATGCATAAGCAGGTGCCCTAAGCAGGCGATTGAGTACGGCCGTATGACTGTCGGAAAAACGCGCCACGTATGTAAGGCGGAATCTTAAGCCGCCGCCTGTGCTGCGTTGTGGTATCTTGGGTGCGTCGCTGCAGCGGGGCGACAATGCGATGCAGCATTCGCTGTCCTGCATTCTCGCGATTTTCGGGGTTTTAGGGGCAGGGCCCCTGAGAGAGGGGGCAGCGGAGAAGACCGGAGCGAACGGAAGTGAGTGAGGACTTCGGAGCGAGGGGCAGGCGCCCCTTTATGCCTTTTTCCTTTCTTCAAGAAATAATTCCAGGCCGCGCTTGCCTTCCGGGGTGACGGGCTTTATCCACTTTCCGGAGTACATGTGGCGCTGCATTATTATGTAGCGGATGAGCTCATCCACATAGCACATGGCGAAGACCACCAGGAACGGCGCGTGGAATTTGTAGTTTGCAAGAAGCAGGCACGGCAGGACCATTGCGTACATGAAGACAATCTCCAGAATAGTGCCGTAAATGGCGTCTCCGGCAGCGCGATAGGTGTCGTTCTGCGTCCAGTTTCCCATGCGGATGATGCACGCAACGCCGTAAATCATGATAAGGCCCTTTCCAATGTCATAAGAGGCGCCTGAAAGACCGAGCAGGTGCAGCAGCGGATAGTTGGCCGCAAACAGTGCAAGTACGACAAGCAGAATTGTCGCCTGACACAGGTACACGACGCGGATTGCCGTGTTGTAGGCCTGCTTTGTCTCGCCTGCGCCGACATCCTTGCCGACGAGAACGCTCGATGCGCTTGAGAAGCCTGCAAAGAAGCCGATGACAAGGCCTTCAATCGTTCTGAAAACGGCGACCGCTGCAATTGCTTCTACAGACTGATGGCCGAGTACGATATTTACGACAGCGTTACCGATGCCGATGAGCACTTCGTTTGCGAGGATAGGCAGGCACTTTCCGAAAAAGAGGTGCAGGAAGTTTTTGTCCCAGCGGAAATGGTTTCTGACATGGAACAGATACGGGTACTTTTTGATGATGCAGGCAATGACAACGACGAGTACGTTTACGAAAGCAGAAAGAACAGTTGCGATTGCCGCGCCCTTGACGCCGAGTGCCGGTGCGCCGAGGTTGCCGAAAATGAGCACCCAGTTCATGAATGTGTTCGTAGCGACAGAAGCAATTGAGGCATAGAGCGGGACCTTTACGCGTTCAGTAGAACGGAGCAGGGCGCTCATGCCCATGGAAAGCACCTGCAGCGGATATGCAAAGCCGACAATGCGGATGTACTGAATGCCGATTTCCTGTACGGACGGCTGGTCGGTGTACATGGTGAGCACCGTCTTCGGAAAGCAGACTGCCGCGGCGCCGAACAGGATGGCTACCGTCATGATGCAGGTAAGCATAAGGCCGTACGCGTGGTCAATGCCGTCTTCGTCCTTGGCTCCCCAGTACTGTGACATGAAGAGCGAACCGCCGCCGATGAATCCCCAGTAGCATGAGAACATCAGGAACGAGAACTGGCCGCAGAGGCCGACGGCGCCGATGTAGCTTTCGCCGAGCGATGAAATCATCATCGTGTCTATCATGCTGCCCGTAGTAGTGAGCAGGTTCTGCAATGCAACCGGTATGGCAATGACTGCGACGCGCTTAATGAGCTCTTTCCAGTCGTAACGTGCTTTCTGTATCATGCGGAAATAATATATGGATTTTGCCTTTTGTGCTATACTCATGAGTGTGCGCTGCTGAGTGCAGCAGGAGTTATCATGACAGTTACAGAATATTGGAACGCGTGGCTTGCCACACAGCCTGAAGAAGCGCGGAAAGAACGTCCTTATGGCGGTGAAATTCAGTTTGGCTTTGATGAAGCCATGTCTGCCTGGCTGACGCCGCTTGTGCTTTCCGGTCAGAAGCAGGCGACGACATCTGCGCTTGAATCATTTCAGATAGATAATGAAAAACTCCCTGCCGCGGGTCATTTTTATGTGCTGACTGACTGGAACGACAATCCGCTTGGTACTATTGAGGATGTGAAGGTAGATATCCTGCCGTTCGATCAGGTGCCGTGGAGCATGGCACAGAAGGAAGGCGAGGATGAGTCACTTGAAAGCTGGCGCGAAAATCACATAGAAGCATTTCAGGAAGATGCCGACATCATGGGCTATACGTTCCGCATGGATATGCCCGTCGTTTTTGAAGAATTCCGCCTTGTGTATAAGGGATAAGCATAATTCCCCTTCAAAATGCAACCTTTTTACAACTTAATCTACCTATGCTTCTTTTTTTTCTGAACATACTATTAGTATAGATGCCGGATATCCGGTCCGTCAGGAGGTTACTCTATGAAAAACCGCTTTTCCAAAGTTCTTGGACGTATCTTTACATGGTTTTTTGTTCTGATTGTTCTTGCTGTCATTTGTTCTGCTGCTTATCACTACACAATGCTCAAGACAGAACGTACTGTTCTTGAGACATCCATTACCGGAGATACATATACCGAAGTTTCAGGAAGGCTTATTCACGCATCCATTTACGGAAAGCAGGATGCGCCTGTAACACTCGTCTTTCTGCACGGTCTTGGAAACGGCGACTGCACTGTCAGCACACGCGCCATGTTTGCCCCTCTTTTTTCAGCGTGTCAGATATGCGTCATCGACAGGCCTGGCGCCGGGCTCAGCAAAAGCACGGACGAGCCGCGTTCCATTGACGCAATTGTAGGCGAGTACCGCACAGCGCTCAAACAGTTCGGCATTTCAGGAAAGCTCGTTCTTGTTGCGCATTCCATAGCGGGAATGTACGCTGACTTCTGGGCGTGTTCATATCCTGCTGAAGTCAGCGGCATCGTCTATATTGATGCAACGCTGAGCGAAATCTACGTTGAACAGGGAGAGGAGCCGTTCATGCTGAAATTTGCTTCAGCGGCGAAAACAGCGGGCTGCTTTACCGGCTTGCAGCGTTTTCTTGTCGGCGACAGTACGCTGATCCGCCGCGACTACAAGAACGTATTCAGCACCAAAGAGCAGGAACTGCGCCGTATGCTTATGTATGCGAATACCTGGTCACCGGCAACGTATTCTGAAAAGGTCATGGCATGCAGGAATGCGGGCGCGGCGCTCGCTGTCAGGAAGCAGGCGGCGGGCTTTGCGGCTGTTCCCAAGCTGTATTTCGAAGCGGATACATACCACGGCGAGTATTTTGAGAGCGTCGCCTCAGCTGGCGTGAAGGCGCGGTATGGCTTTACCGATGACAGCCAGCTTGCCGCATGGGTCGCCGGTGCTGATGAACGGCGTCAGACTGAGTACGACAGAATTGCCGCGCTTGGAAATGTGACGCTTGTGAAAGTGTCGGGTCCGCACACGCTTTACGAATACGCGCCTGATGTACTGAGCGAAGAAATTGCGGCGTTTGTTGCCGTAGTACAATAAAAAGTTTTCTGGAGAGTTTATCGTGATTTGGGTCCGCTTGTTTTCATATGATCCGCTGACGGTGTTCATGGGACTTTTTGTCACCGTGTATGCCGTTTTCCTGCTTATCCTGCACCGCGGCCTGCACTTGAAAGGCGTACGGGGCAAAGTGCTTGTCTCGCAGTCTGCTGAACAGAACGGGACAAAGCCTGTTTTCGCGCATATCCGCGTCCGCAACCTGAAACCCGCGGTTCGGCGGCGCCTCCGCTTGTGGCAGCTTCTCTGCTTCATCCCGCTGGTGATGAGCATCATTCACTTCGCATTCTTCAGAATCAGGAACATCTGGTATTATACCGAACGACTGTTCGGCGGCTTCTATC
>JAZUFS010000301.1:0-12478 GCA_045640805.1 Treponemataceae bacterium | reverse complement strand
AAGTTCACTGTTGCAAAGAAGATTGATGCAGTCGGCAAGGAAATCGGCTCTAAGCTGACACTTGCCAAGGTTGTAACATACGTTCTTGGACAGTAATTGAAAGCGGGAGGTATCCGTTGTGATATCTCCCCTTTTTACTTTTTTCATTGGAGGATTCCATGTCAGAAACACAGACAGCATGCGTTGAGCGCATGAAGAAAAGCGTAGAAGCACTTAAGGAAGAGTTCAAGACTATCAGAACCGGCCGCGCTTCAACTGCTCTTTTTGATAAAGTTCGCGTTGATTACTATGGTGATAAGTCACCACTGAGTCAGGTAGCTACAATCTCTATCCCAGAAGCTCGTCTGGTTGTCATTCAGCCATGGGATAAGAACCTCATCAAGGAAATTGAGAAAGCCATCGTCACAGCAGACCTGGGTCTCAATCCTTCAAACGACGGTAAAGTAATCCGCATTCAGATTCCGCCGTTAACAGCTGACCGCCGCAAGGAACTGTGCAAGCAGGCAAAGAACATTGCAGAAACAAGCCGTGTCGCCATCAGAAATATCCGCCGCGACGGAAACGAAGATCTTAAGAAACTCCAGAAAGGCGGAGAACTTACAGAAGATCAGCTCAAGACAGAGTCAGACGAACTCCAGAAATCAACAGATTCTTACATCGCTGAAATCAACAAGATTTACGACGAGAAAGAAAAGGAAATAATGGAGAACTGATGGCTGACGCTGTCAAGACAACGACTGTTCCCACTCATGTTGGAATCATCATGGACGGGAACGGCCGTTGGGCAAAACAAAGAAATCTTCCCCGAACTGCCGGTCATAAAGCCGGTCTTGATGCAGGTCGTGAAATAATCCTCTCGGCCGCAGATATGGGTATAAAATACCTTACCCTCTACACATTTTCAACGGAAAACTGGACTCGACCAGAACCAGAAGTAAATTATCTTATGGAGTTACTTGGACTCCATCTCAAGACTGAAAAACCATTTTACATGAAAAATGGAATCCGTCTTCTTCATTTAGGCGACATTACCCGCCTTAAAGACGAATTACAGAAAGACATTAAAACTGTCATTGAGGACAGTAAGAATAACACGAGACTGAATCTTGTCCTTGCCATCAATTACGGTGGACGGGATGAAATAAACCGTGCCATCTCAAAAATGATGGCAGATGATAAAAAACAGGAATTATCTTCATATTTTGATGTTCCTGAACTTCCTGATGCAGACCTTATCATCCGTACAGGCGGAGAAAAACGGCTGAGTAACTTCCTTTTATGGCAGTCAGCCTATGCAGAATTGGAATTTGTTGATACTTTGTGGCCAGATTTTGACACAGAATGCTTCAAACAGTGTATACTTGAATATGAGAAACGTAACAGACGTTTTGGCGGATTAAACGAAAATGAATAAAACAGCACAACGATTACTGACATTTTTCATTGGTATTCCTGTTATTGTAGGATGTGCTGCAATCAGTTTCTGCAATCATCTTCTGCTCCATATTGCAATTCTTCTGACAACAACACTTGTTTCTTTTGAATTACACGGAATCATTTCAAAATCGATTGAAACACAGAATAAAGTATGGACTATAATTCTTTCTGACCTTATTCCTTTGTCTGCAAGCATTTGTATTATTTTCAACCTTCCAGATATCATCTCAATTCTTGTGATGGTTGCAGTTTATATGCTCATTTTCATTTCTGAAATCTGGGGATATGACCGCACTACCCGTACATTTGAAAAATCAATCCAGAAACTGGGGTCATCACTCATAATCATTACGTTTGGCGGCTTTTTCATGTCATTCATCAGCCGCATGTCAGCATTTACAGAAACGAGCGCCATAGTCAGTCTTTTCCTTCTGTTCATTTTTGGCTGCGACTCATGTGCATGGCTTTTCGGAATGACGATGGGAAAGAACAACCGTGGATTTGTTGCCGCCAGCCCCAACAAAAGCCTCATGGGATTTATCGGTGGCTACGCAGGTTCATTCATAGCAATCTTTGTTGCACTTTTTGTATTCCCTGTACTTAAAGACTATCCGTTCTGGAAAATTGCTGTCATGGCCGTTTCAACCGCGACGACCGCTATTCTTGGTGATCTTGTTGAGTCAGTCATAAAACGTTCTTCAAATACTAAAGATTCCGGAAACATCATTCCCGGACGTGGTGGTCTTCTCGATTCTGCAGATTCCATCATTTTCTCAGCTCCCGTATTCTATTTTCTGGCAAAACTTCTTCTTGGAATGTGATTATGAAGAAAGTACTTATTCTGGGTGCTACAGGCTCCATTGGAACAAGTGCCCTTAAAATCATTTCTGAATTCCCTGATAAATTCGAAATTTGCGGACTTACGGCTCATAAAAACAAAGATGCCCTTCTCGCTCTGGCGCAGAAATACAACTGCACAAATTACGGTCTTACCGGAACCGGCGATGGAGACACTGTCCTTCTTAACGTAATTGAAGCGTCAGGAGCTGACATTGCAGTCAACGGTATTGCAGGCAGTGCCGGCCTGATGGCATCTGTCAAAGTACTTGAGCACGGAATAGACCTTGCACTTGCAAACAAAGAGACTATCGTCATGGCATCCCCTCTCGTGTACGCACTTGCAGACAAGACAGGCGCCCGCATACTTCCCGTTGATTCGGAACATTCTGCCGTATTCACATTGATTCAGCACTACGGGCGCGATGCCGTAGCAAAGATAATTCTTACTGCGTCAGGTGGTCCGTTTAAGTCATTGACACGTGAACAGCTTTCGTCAGTAACTGTTGCAGACGCGCTCAAACATCCTACATGGAATATGGGCAAGAAGATAACTATTGACAGCGCAACACTTGCCAATAAGGGACTTGAGGTCATTGAGGCATGCCGCCTTTTTGGGGCATCTACGGAAGACGTCGTCGTGACAATTCATCCGCAGAGCCTTGTTCACTCGCTGATACAGACGAAAGACGGTGTTCTGTATGCGCAGATTTCGCCGCCTGACATGCAGCATCCAATACTGCAGGCACTTACATGGCCGGAATTCTATCCAAATTCGCTGAAAAAGCTTGATCTGGCGGCAAGTCTCACTGATAAATGTGAAATGACGTTCTGTGCTCCTGATAAGGAGCGCTTCCCCATGCTTGCACTTGCCTACAAGGCGGCGTCACTTAACGGCGGATATACGATTGCATATAATGCCGCGAACGAAATTGCCGTGGACCTTTTTGCCAGAGGCTCTGCGTGCTTCTATGACATTTCGGACATTACAGCATCTGTCCTTGACCACGACTGGACACGGGAACCTTCTTCATTTGAAGACGTTCTTGAAATGGATGCACGTGCACGTCAGTTTGCCCGCGAGGCAGCATCATCCATTACGGGGACATCGTTTCATGGGGAGGATGTCCGGTGACATTTGTTTACGGAATTATTGGGCTTGGCGTCATCGTTCTTGTTCATGAATTCGGTCATTTCATAGCTGCCCGAATGACCGGAGTTACTGTCGAAGCATTTTCTGTCGGAATGGGACCGGTTCTTCTTCATAAAAACGTGAAGGGAGTCGATTTACGTCTGTCGCTTCTTCCCATCGGCGGTTATTGTGCCATGAAAGGCGAAAACGCTTTTCAGGAAGCACTTGATTCAGGCGCAAAAGAAATAAACGGTGAACCAGATTCATTTTACGGTGTTTCTCCATTAAAAAGAGCGTTCATAGCATTTAACGGTCCGTTTTTCAATGTTATTTTTGCCTACATTGCTTTTGTCATCATATCCGCAATAGGCTACTCATATTACACGACAGGAAACCGTGTCATCATCGCCAATGAAGTATATCCCGAAATGGAATCCGTTGCAGGAAAAGCTGGCCTTAAAACAGGCGATTACATTATATCAATTGACAGACATGACACTCCTGACTTTTCTGAAATTTCACAATATGTTTCCCTGCACGCTGATGAAGATATCGTCCTTCACGTAAACCGCGACGGTGAAATGATTGACATTCCGGTACATACACTGCTCGATACATCTACAGGAGCCGGAAAAATCGGTATTGTAAACTGGGTTGATACCATCATCGAGACAGTTGATCCTGGAAGTTCTGCTGATATAGCAGGAATTCAACCGGGAGACAGTATCACTGCAGTTGATGGAACATCCGTACGGAATACCATTGACCTTTCACTCGCCATTACCGGTAAACATACGTTCACATTCACCGTAGAACGTGATGGTCAGTTATATTCCTCTGTTCTCAACATGCAGTCAGAAGATGATGACCTTGGACTTACATTTCATGTAAATCACGTTCATACAAAGAGATACTCGTTTTTCGGCGCTCTGTGGCAGGGAGTTCTTGAAACCGGCAACATGATAGGCCTTACGTTCAAGAGCATCGGTCTGCTGTTTAAGGGCGTCGATCTTTCAAGCGCAGTCTCTGGTCCTGTCCGCATTACAAAAATGCTCGGCGACACCGCAATTGAAGGCTTCACTGCAAGTTTCTCAACGGGTGTCATTACTGTCCTGAACTTTCTTGCACTTATCAGCATTTCACTTTTCATCATGAATCTTCTTCCCATCCCTGTGCTTGATGGCGGATTGCTTCTTTTTGCACTGATTGAGGCTGTCACTAAAAAGAAACTTCATCCTAAATTCCTGTATTACATACAGTTTGTTGGCATTGCTTTCATTTTTGTTCTATTTGGAATTGCACTATTCAGCGATATACGGTATCTTTTTGGGTAAGGATTTCTTCAGATTAAGGATCTAAAATGAAAAAAATTCTTTTTGTTACTGTTTTACTTCTGACATCATTCTGTATATTCGCGCAGTCATTCATATCAACACAACCGCATTCAGGCAGAATCAATGCCAGCGCAGTTTCTGCCGATTCACTCTTTACTGCAGGCGACGATGGATTTGTCATCCGCTGGACGTATGATGGAACAGGCGAACGCTATCAGGTATCTGATCTTGAAGTCAAGATGATTGCCGTAAGTCCGAACGGCAACGACATTGCAATTTATGAAACTGACGGATATTCAATCAACCGCATTTCAGTCTGGAACTGGAAAACAAAGACACGCAAGTTCAATCCAAAGCGTCTTTCAGACACAATCACCTCTCTGGCATACTCAGAAAAAGGCACATTCATCATTGTCGGTACTTCAAGTGTCTCTGGCGCCGTGTTCCTGAATGCAAACAACGGTTCAGTACTGAACAAACAGACACAGCCTGCCACCATGGTTTCACTTGCATGTACAAGTGCTACTGAAAGAAGCAGTTTCATGTACACTCAACTCGGTGACATCATTTACACAAACATGCAGACAGGCGCCAACAAGCAGACTCTGACAGTTGAATCAGGTCTTTCACAGCCGGTTCTTTTCCATGATGATATTTTCTTTGCCGGAGTAAAAGACAACTACATCTATATTTATCACGCCGTTACCGGTGACCAGCTTGCACGCATTTCTGCCACAAAACCTATTATTGCAAGTTCACGTTCTGACAGTAACCTGTACTACGTCGAAGAAAGCGGTCGTAACTATGTCCTTAAAGTCATAGAAACAGAAGGTGTCCACGTCTATTCTTCCCCTGTGACACTTTCCACTTTCAGTATTGAAAACCGCCCTTCACTGCTTAATGTACTTAAAGCCCAGGAATTCATTTACGGTATCTGTTCAAATGGTTCTGTGCAGATGCTTTCATGCGAACAGCAGGCTTCTGCAGTTACAATGACTCCTGTCTCAAAACCCGTTTTCTCAAAAATTCTTGATGTTGCATCTTTTGATGATGAGTTTTACTTCCTGACATCCAACAGTGTCTTTACTTCTTCCCATGATGAACAGAATGTATCTGTCATCACTACAAACAACGGTTCTACAAACATGCTTCCTGTTTCAGAAGGCATTATTCTCTGGTCACAGAATACGACAGGACAGATTGTCCTGAAGTCCGGTTCTACCACGAAAAACATCTACAAACCGACAGGTGTTCTTCAGAGCCTTCATTACGTAAATACCGAAACAACCGGTTCAGGAAGCGCAATTCTTGTTGTTGAAGGAAATAACACGGTAAAGCAGATTTCGCTCAACAGTGGTACCGTCACGACGCTCTATACAGGTTCTGGAGTTCAGGATGCACTTCTTATTTCATCACGTGATTTGTATGTAGCAAAGACGTCGGCAACAAATCCTCCGTCAGCACTTGTTCACGTCGATACTGTCACACAGGAGACTGTTTCATTGCCGGTAACAGGCAGCATCATGTTCTCTCTTTCACTTGATGCAACCGGCAACACAATTTATGGCGTGAACATTATTACAGGAAATACCGTAAAGACAGATATTTTCTCGTTCAATACCTCATCAAAGCAGTATAAGACACTCATGTATCTTTCTGATGAAGATACAGCCGCTTTCACATACTATTTCAATGGAAAAGTTGTCACGAATATCGGACACACGCAGCTTCGTTCAAGAAACGCCACAAGCTCATCTGAGATTCAGTACAGCCGCGTATCAGCACTCCCGGTAAAAGTTTGCGCAACATCAGATTATCTCCTGTCGCTCAATAAGGACGGAAGCATTTCCTGGTTTGGCACAAATAACAACCGGCATTTTAACGACGCGTTCCTGTCACTGGATGAAACAATCTGGATTGAAAACTGATTACCCGTCCATAACGTGCCTTTCAGCATTTCGGTTCAAGACACAAAAAAAGCAGCCCGGCGGCTGCTTTTTTTATTGCTCTCTGGCTTTATTCTCGAATTTTGTATATGCCGACATGTAGGCAAGTTCTACCGTACCGATTGGACCGTTACGTTGTTTTGCCAGAATCAGCTGCGTGTCGATTGGATCTGGTGCCTTTCCGTCTTTATTCTGTTCGCGTTCACGGTGCAGGAACATGATGACGTCGGCGTCCTGCTCAATGGAGCCAGATTCACGAAGATCGGCCAATGTCGGTGCACGCTGTTCAGCGTCACGCTTTACCTGAGAAAGAACTACGACTGGAACTTCAAGCTCACGGGCAAGGCTCTTCAGGGAGCGGGAAATCTCGGCAATCTGCTCATGGCGAGGGATGAGCGTATTTTCACTCTGGATGAGCGTAATATAGTCGATGAAAATAATCTGCACGTTGTACTGCAGTTTGAAGCGCCGCGCCATTGCACGCAGGTCAAGCAGTTTCATGTTCGGAGTATCTACAATGTAAAGAGGTGCATCGTAGATACGGCCCGCGGCGTCCTGAAGCTGCTGCAGGTTTGCCATGTTAAGTCGGCCTGTACGTATGTTCTGTGATGAAATACGGGACTCCTGTGCAAGGAGACGCATCATGAGCTGTGTATCTGACATTTCCAGCGAGAAGAACGCTGTCGGAATTTTCTTTTCTACGGCCGTGAACTGAGCCATGGACATTGCGAGTGCAGTCTTTCCGATTGAAGGACGCGCACCGACAATAATCAGTTCAGACGGATGGAAGCCCGATGTAAGAAGATCAAGGTCGACAAAGCCTGATGGAATACCGTTAAGGTCACTCTTGTCCTTGACCAGTTTCTGGATGATGCCCAACGCGCGTGGAATCTCATCGTGCATTGTTTTCACGCCGTGAGTCTGCTTGGAGTCAGTCAGCTCGAAAATACGTTTCTGGGCTTCCTCGAGAGCTGCCCTGCTGTCGATTGTGTCGTCGTGAGCTTCCTGTACGATTTCACCTGATACCTTTATAAGCTCTCGGCGGATATAATTGTCGAACACAATCTGCGCATAGTATTCAACGTTTGCGCTTGTAGGTACTGTATCTGTAAGGGATGAAATGTAAGCGACGCCGCCAGCTGCATCAAGCTGGCCTGTCTGTCGGAGTTTGTCCTGCAGAGTGAGCAGGTCTCCTCGTGTACCATCATTGTAAAGAGCAAGGATGGCATCAAATATTTTCTGATTCTGTGGTGAGTAGAAGCGTTCAGGACGCAGCAGTGCGATAACCGTACCTACTGCGTCCCAGTCCAGGAGTAAAGCTCCCAACGTGGCCTGTTCGGCGTCTAAATCGTGTGGTGGAACTTTATCCTTCAGTGACACTTACTCAGCCTTTTCCTCAGCTGGAGCTGCTTCTTCAGCAGGTGCTTCAGCTACTGGTGCTTCAGCAGGAGTCTCAGCTGCTTTTTCTTCAGCCTTTTCTTCCTTTGCTGGTTCAGCCTTCTTGTCTTCCTGTGGCTTTACTTCGATTACGATTTCAGCAGAAGCTGTCTCGTAAAGGTGTACTGTTGCCTTGAACTTACCTACAGACTTGATTGCAGCGCCCTGAATCTCGATTCTCTTGCGCTCAATGTCGAATCCGTCCTTAGCGAGTACATCTGCGATAGTCTGTGTTGTAACAGCACCGTAGAGCTTTCCGTTCTGGCCTGCTGGCATTACGACAACGATTTCATGTGCATCAAGCTTAGCTTTGAGAGATGCAGCGTCATTGCGCTTTGCAGCCTTTCTTGCTTCAATCTCTTCCTTCTTTGATTCGAAGTAAGCGATTGTTGCATCATAGTAAGGAACTGCAAGATTTCTTGGGAAAAGATAGTTGCGTGCATAACCGTTTGCAACAATCTTTACGTCACCATATTCACCAAGGTGTTTAATGTCTTCATTAAGAATAACTTTCATTGTACTAGCTCCAGTTGCAGTATTTACTGCGTGATTTTATGAGGTTCATGCCCGGAGTATGGGCAGACCTTATTTCCGTAAAATACGGATTACTCTGTTACGAATGGCAGAAGGCAGATTGCGCGTGCTCTCTTTATCTCAAGAGCAAGCTGGCGCTGGTGCTTTGCACATGTACCAGTAATGCGGCGTGGAAGGATCTTACCGCGCTCTGTTGTGTAGCGGCGAAGACCATCTGCGTCCTTGTAGTCAATCTTTGCTTTCTGTGCGCAGAAACGACATACCTTCTTGCGGAAGAATGTCTTTCCCTTTGCGCGTGGTGCACGTTCGTCAGCGTCGCGGATTACATCCTGCATCTGAACATCTGGTGTAGTATCGATATCTTTTGTGATTTCGTCTGACATTAGTTTGTCTCCTTAAAATGGAATATCATCCGGGAATCCGGAATCACCGCCGTAGGACGGACCTGGATTGTAGGTATTCTGCGGTGCAGCACCTGCATTCTGTCTCGGCTGATAGGAACTTCTCTGTGAGGTCTGGCCAGCGTTATTCTGATTGTACCCCCCGGCGTTTCCGCCGCTACTGCCTGAATTTCCGCCAACAAGCTGAATGTTGTTAGCGACAATCACGACTTTACTTCTGGACTGGCCGTCCTGTTCCCATCTGTCCTGGCGTAATTCCCCGTCAATTGCTACCTGTTTGCCTTTGACGAGGTACGGTTTCAGGTTTTCAGCGGACTTACCAAACAAGGTAATGTCGAAGAAGTTAGCTTCCTCAACCCACTGATCTCCCTGTTTTCTGCTCCGGTTTACAGCTACTGAAAAACTTGCTATCGGGTAACCGTTGTTGTTGTATTTCAAATCAGCATCGCGGGTAAGTCTTCCAATAAGGATTACGTGATTCAAATCGTTCATAGCTGTCCTCCTGAGTTAATTGGTTACTCGTCTACACGGACAAACAGGAACTTGAGAAGATCCTTCTGAAGCTTGAACTGTCTGTCAATTTCGATGACTTTTGCTGGATTTACCTTGATGTTAAACAGAATGAAGCGGCCCTTATTGCGCTTCTTAACATCATACCACAGATCGCGGTCTCCGTACGGTTCTTCGCTTTCAATCTCTGCACCGAACTCGGCGAGAGTAGCACGTACAGCGTCCTGAGCTGCCTTTGACAGATCTTCCTCAATCGGGAAGATTGTCATCAATTCATACTTTCTCATGTCAACTCCTTATGGTCGTATGGAGGCACCAAAAGATGCCCCAAGGGGTAAGTAATCCTAGCAGAAATCCAAAAAAACTTCAACTATCAGCACTATTAATATAAGCATTTTTACATCTATCCGTACACTCTATTTTTCATTATACTGAAACTATGAGAATTACCGGTGGAGAACTTAAAGGCCGCTTTACGGAATGTCCCGATGGCATCATCCGGCCAGCAATGGACAGGATGCGCGAATCAGTATTTGCCATACTCGGACCGCTTGAAGGAAAATCATTCCTTGATCTGTTTTCCGGCTCCGGCACTATTGCCATTGAAGCTGTATCCAGAGGAGCTGACCGTGTCGTTCTGTGCGAGAAAGACAAGCTTAAGACACGTACGCTCATCAAGAATGTAAGCATGACAGAAAGTATGGGAAAGAAGATTGAGTGTCACTTCATGCCTGTTGAACTGTTCCTTAAGCGCTGTCACGATCAGTTTGACTTCATTTTCTGTGATCCGCCCTTCC
Organism: Treponemataceae bacterium; assembly: GCA_045640805.1. GTDB lineage: Bacteria > Spirochaetota > Spirochaetia > Treponematales > Treponemataceae > Treponema_I. Next base: position 2,113 of record JAZUFS010000301.1, on the reverse strand, counting down.
CGTACAGGTTCCATCAGGATCTTATCAAAATCGTATCTGATGGCAAGCTTCTTACTCCGACTGGACAGGTCCTCATCCATCGTCCGGCTGAAAAAGACATGCCGGAACGCCTTGGAGACCTTGTAAAGAAAGATCATCGTATTTATGGTCGGTCTATCGTTGATTTTTACGGATACGATTCTTGACTTCTCAAAATTATAGGTTAGAATATAGATAACTAAAAGGTGTTTCTTTATGCAGTCACATTTAAAAAATGCGTTTGAACAGCACGAACTTCCAGACGGTTTTATTAAGGTAACTGATAAACCTGTTTCCGACCTCACTTCTGAGCAGAAGGTCATCTTAAACAGAAAGGGAAATATACTTTTCAACCAGGGAGACATTCTCTCTGCAAGACGGTTATTCATCACCACCGGGTATTCCGACGGATTATGCCGCGTTGCAGAAAAGAGTCTTGAAAAAGGCGACGAGCTTGACGCTCTGAAGCTTTACTGGCTGGCACATAACAAACGGGGATCTGATCCGCTGATTGAAAAACTGGCGGTTGTAATCTCTGACATCATGAAAGAATAAAGGATGAACCAAATGGAAGACATGTTTTCTTCACTCGACCAGCAGGCAGTTGAAGGCGGCGTTCCACAGACAGAAGCTGCTGATCCGAAAACAAATGAAATTGCTGAACTTTCTAAGAAAGGCTATCAGCTTCTGAAAGAAAATAACGTTGAGGAAGCAGAATGCGCTTTCAAGAAAATTCTTGAACTTGAGGAGAACAATAACTACGCACTTGTAGGCCTTGGAGACTCTGCCAGAAAGCAGAATCATTTCCATGATGCGATTGAGTTCTACTCACAGTGTCTTTCTTTCCATCCGGGAAACAATTACGCACTTTTCGGCCTTGCAGACTGCTACAAGGCACTCAACCAGTATCACAAGGCAATTGATATCTGGGAACAGTATCTGGTTCACGATGACAGGAACATCACCGTTCTGACGCGTGTTGCAGACGCTTACCGCAAGATCCGCGATTTCAAGAAGTCAAAGCAGCTGTACCTTAAGGTACTCGACATGGAAGAGAACAACGCATACGCGCTCATCGGCCTTGGTCACCTGCACTACGATTTCAAGGAATACACCGATGCCCTGTATTACTGGACAAGAATGCTTGAAATCAACGAGAAAGGTGTTGATATCCGTGTCCTGACATCAATCGGCAACTGCCACAGAAAGCTCAAGACATTTGAAAAGGGTGTTACCTTCTTTGAGCGCGCCCTTGATATGGACCCGAAAAACTTCTATGCGCTGTTCGGTCTTGCTGACTGCTACCGCGGTATGAACCAGCAGTTCCGTTCAGTTGAGTACTGGAACAAGATTCTTGACCTTGATCCGAAGAATAAGGTCATCCTTACCCGTGCAGGCGATGCTTACCGCAATATGGGCAACTATGAGATGGCAACAGAGTATTACAACAAGGCTCTCGACATTGAGTTCGACCTGTACGCCGTTCTTGGTCTTGCACTCATCAGCAAGGGCGAAGGAAAGTATGAGGAAGCAATTGCAAGTCTTACACGCCTTCAGCAGGCTGACCCGAAGAACTACCGTCTGTACATTGACCTTGCAGACTGTTACATAAAGACAAACCAGAAAGACAAGGCAATTGATATTCTCAAGCAGTTCCAGAAGACCGGCATTAGAAGCCAGGCCGTAGCTGAAATGCTTGATAAACTGACGGCATAAAGGAATCTGATGACAGACGAATCATTAATCCGTCTTACAGGAATGCTTCCGGAAGAAATTCCGGAAGCATTATCTTTAAAAGCCGGTTTCCGCGGAAAGCAGATATTCAAGTGGATAGCCTCAGGTGTTGAATCTTTTGATGAGATGACGAATCTTTCAAAAGATATGCGGACAGACCTTTCTTCACGTGCATGAAGTCGGAGGCCAAGCGGTCTTAGGAAGACAATACTCAGGAACAACTCCTTGGCTCACAGAACGACATGGCTACGATCCGACTTGGAAAGCAGATATTCAAGTGGATAGCCTCAGGTGTTGAATCTTTTGATGAGATGACGAATCTTTCAAAAGATATGCGGACAGACCTTTCTTCACGTGCATG
>JAZUFS010000300.1:0-3796 GCA_045640805.1 Treponemataceae bacterium | reverse complement strand
CCGGAGTTCAGTTCTCCGGCTCTTTTTTTGGGGACCTAAAAGCGCACTCAGCTTATCAGCAGGTTTTTCCGCCTGCAAGCTGGGCGAGTGCGTTTACCTGAGAACCGAGCCAGAAACCGTCGATTCCTTCAACTTTTCCTTCGTCACAGGCTGCCGCGAAATCGCTTGAAATAGGAATCTTGGTGATTGTCTTTACATCGTATGCTTTTGCAATTTCTGCAATGCGGCTCTTTCCGAATACCTCAATCTTCTTGCCGCAGTCAGGGCATTCAAGATAGCTCATGTTTTCAACAAAGCCGAGGACCGGGATGTTCATCATGTTTGCCATCTTAACGGCCTTCTCGACAATCATGCCGACGAGTTCCTGCGGAGAAGCAACGACGATGACGCCATCAACAGGAAGTGACTGGAATACAGTAAGCGGAACGTCGCCTGTTCCCGGTGGCATATCTACGAACATGAAATCTACGTCGCCCCAGATGACGTCTGTCCAGAACTGTTTTACGGCACCCGCAATGACTGGTCCGCGCCATACAACCGGGTCTGTAGTGTTTTCAAGCAGAAGATTCAGTGACATGACCTTAATGCCTGTCTCAGTTTCTGCGGGAAGAATGCCGTCGTCATTTCCGCCGACATGTTCTGAAAGTCCGAATGAACGTGGAATTGACGGACCGGTGATATCCGCGTCAAGAATTGCGGTTTTGTATCCTTTCTTGTTGAGCATGACGGCGAGCATTGATGTTACGAAAGATTTTCCGACGCCGCCTTTACCGCTTGCCACAGCGATTACTTTCTTGATGTGACTGCCTGCATTTGGTTTTTCGTGCAGGTCCTGAGGCGCTGTTCTTGAAGCGCAGTTGCTGCTGCAGGTAGAGCAGTTATGTGTACATTCTTCGCTCATGAAATGTATCTCCTGAAAACAAATACTGTGGCGTAAGTATAGTCTTTTTATCAGATTGGGGCAATGACACAGAAAAATGGGTAAAAACTTCCGGGTGTGAAAAAATCACAGATTATCATAAGATTTTGCTAATAATAGGTGAAAATTACTAAAATGGAGGATATGGAGATTTTCAATTTTTAAATAGTATGGTAAAATAAATGCATGTATTGTCGCCATATGCGTAAAAATCTTTTTACAAGCATATTTTCTCTCATCCTGTTATGTTTCTGTTTTACTCTTTCAGGTTGTAATGATGGCGATACGGCATTGTATTCCCTTGATGACAGCTGGTCTTACTGTCTTGAAGAGGATGGACAGGGAGACTACACACCGCTTTCTTTTACCCAGCTGCAGAATCTCACAAAACTCTTTCCTGGTGATGATGGCTATGTCTGGCTCTCAAACAGTTTCATCCTGCCGGAAGAGTATTGGGATGAAGAACCGAGTGTTTATCTTGGAAAAATCCGTGTTGCGGCAGAAGTCTGGCTTAACGGCGAAAACATAGGTCGCGCAGGACGTTTCCCTCCTGCAGATTATATTCCGGGAAATGAGCCTGCGTGGTTCAGACTGCCGGAAAGCATACTCGTAAAGAACGGTGTAAATGTCCTTAAGGTCCGTATATATGTAAACGGTTCTGGCGGTATTCTTTCAAATACGTTTGTCGGATCGGGAACTGTAGTTGAACATGAGGCTCAGAAATACTCGTTCCGTAATGCTGATATAGCATTGGGTGTAGCCTGCATTCTGATTATTGTAGGAATTGCATATCTGGCTATCTGGTCAGTCCGCAGAAAGTCGCGTGCATATCTTTTCTATGCGCTGATGAATCTTGCTTCAGCAATATATCTTGCCCAGTTCTATATTACAAAGATTCCATTCATCCTGAACATGTCGTATCTGACGTTCTTCAAGATTGTTCCTGCAATATCGGCGTTTGTAACCGGCTATTTTGCGACATCATTCATACGTGCCTATTTCGGATATAAAGATTCAGATGACGTTTTCATCATCCGGGTTTCCCTGCTGTTTGTTCCATCCCTTATAGCGCTCTGTATTCCAGACGTATCTACTTTTACAAAGACATTACCATATCTGTATATATTCCTGCTGGCTCAGATCGGATTTGCTGTAGCTGCCGTCATCAAGTCGTATCTCGCAAAATCAAAGGATGTCATGCGTCTGCTGATTGGTTTCAGCCCTGTTTTTGCGGGTATTCTGGCTGATATCATCATCCATTTGATTTTGAGAATGAATGAGCTGCCTTATTTCACCGTTTTCGGATGGCAGGGAGTCATCATCGCGTTCTTCATTGATCTGGCACTCAGACTCAAGAATATGTACGGAAGACTGGAACTTCTGAATACACAGCTTGAACAGCAGGTATTTGAGCGCACCAAGAATCTTTCGGATGTCAACGAGCTGCTTGAAAAAGAGCAGAAGCGCTCAAATGCAGATATTGCCATGGCAGAAAAGGTACAGAGGTCATTCCTTATTCCAGAGCAGACTGTATTTGATGAATGGGATATTTCGGTTGTTTATCAGCCACTGTCAGGTGTTTCGGGTGATATGTACGATATCTACTCGGAAAACGGTGTCCTTAAGGGAGCTTCACTGTTTGACGTATCCGGTCACGGAATGGCTGCCGGTCTTGTTACCATGCTTTCAAAGAACGTAATTTCAAATCAGTTCCAGGCAGGACTCAGACTTAAAAATGATCAGACAAAGATGACGGATCTTTCTCAGGTCATGTATTCAGTCAATAATGCTATCATTACGGCTAAAGGTGATATAGAGAACTATCTGACGGGTGCAATCATGCGGATTACCGATGAAACCGGCGCCTGTGAGGTCGTAAATGCAGGAAATCCGTTTCCGCTTCTCAATCATGACGGTAAGGTCACAGAACTTAAGCCGAATGTCAGCCAGACTCAGATGGGAATGATTGGTATTGAGGGACTTGATGTGTCGTTCCCGTTAATCAGTTTCAGACTTGATCCGGGTGATTCTTTCCTGATTTTCACTGATGGCTTGACGGAATCTGAGAATAAGTTCGGCGAACAGTTCGGCGTATCCCGCCTGTCACGTGAATTTGCTGACTGTACCGGTCTTACCGCAGAAGAGCAGCTCGATTACATCATGCACTGCCATAAATCATTTACGGGTAACTTCCCCCGTGAAGACGATCTGACAGCAATCATAATCCACCGTAAGAAACTTCAGAAGTAAGAGTAACTTCTGAAGTTGCAGAAAATTACAGACGAACAGGAACTCCGGAAAGACGGAGTTCTTTTTTTATACTTCCGACAGTGTAATCTCCTGAGTGAACCATACTTGCGATAAGTGCTGCGTCGGCATGTCCGCCTTCAGGAGCATCTGACAGGACATCGGTCAGATGGGAAACTTTTCCGCCACCACCTGATGCAATGACAGGAACGCTTACGGCGTCGCTGATCATGCGTGTAAGGTTAAGCTCGTAACCGGCACGGGTTCCGTCGGCGTCCATTGAGTTGAGGACGATTTCACCGGCACCAAGTTCCACGGCCTTGATTGCCCAATCGCGGGCGTCAAGTTCTGTGGCGACACGTCCGCCGTTAATCCAGACGCGGTAACCGGATGGCATGGTTTCGTCTTTTTTTGCATCCATGCCGAGTACAATGCACTGGTTTCCGAATATGCGGGCGCCTTCCTTGATAAGATCCGGGTTTTGAACGGCCTTGGAATTAAGGCTTATTTTTTCAGCACCTGCGAGAATTGTCGCCCTGATATCATCTACGGTTCCAATACCGCCGCCAACGCAGAACGGTATGAAGACTTTGCTTGCCACACGTGAGATAAGATCCAGGATAGGACCGC
>JAZUFS010000299.1:0-5081 GCA_045640805.1 Treponemataceae bacterium | reverse complement strand
ACGGATTGTGATTGCAGGATCGTTTACTTCCTTGTAGCCGCCTGTAGCAAGTTCGTGGTTTGAAAGCGGGGTTGCGCAGTGCGGACATGTCGGCAGGATGTAGTGGCCTTCATAGACAAGTCCCTTGTCCCACAGGCTCTTGAAAACCCACCAGATTGATTCCATGTACTCTGGGTTCATGGTCTTGTAGTCGTTGTCAAAGTCAACCCAGCGGCCAAGGCGTGTAATTGTCTGGCGCCACTCGCTTGTGTAGCGCAGAACGCTTGCACGGCAGGCTTCGTTGAACTTGTCGATACCGTAATTCTCGATTTCGGTCTTATCCTTAAGGCCGAGTTCCTTTTCAATAAGGTTTTCTACAGGAAGACCATGGCAGTCCCAACCGAAACGGCGTTCTACCTTCTTGCCTTTCATTGTCTGATAGCGGGGAATAATGTCTTTTATTGTACTTGGCAGAAAATGGCCGAAATGTGGAAGGCCTGTTGCAAATGGTGGTCCGTCATAGAATACGTATTCAGGACAGCCCTCTCTCTGACTTACAGATTTTTTGAAAACTCCATTCTCTTCCCAGAACTTCAGGATTTCTTCTTCCTGCTGCGGGAAACTTACTTTTGGATCTACTGGTTTGTACAAAATATTCCTCCGTTCATATCACCAGACATGATGATATAATCTGAAGAATTATGCCACATTTTGCACTTTTATTCTAGATGTTTTATGGATTTGAAAATAACGCTCCGGGCATAAAAAAAGACCCGGTATAACCGGGCCTTTTTTCTTCGTAGTGAAATCCGCGTCAGCGGGTTTCACCCCTATTCAGACTGAACAGACTCACAGATGTTGAGTTCTGTTTCCTTGTCGAAGAACTTTGACTTCTCCATTACTGGTGTGAAGTTTACAGTGTCACCAAGCTGGAACTTGATGTCCGGTGATGTGCGAACAGTAAGTGACTGTGTCTTTGACTGCAGGAACAGGTTTGTTTCAGCACCGAGAGGTTCGATGACTGATACTTTCATCTGCATGTTGTTTACAGCAGCTGGAGAAGCAGCATATTCCATATCCTCTGGGCGGATACCGAATGTTACTTCCTTGCCGATGTAGTCCTTGAGTGCCTTAGCCTGCTCGTCTGTAGGTGTAATCTCGAATGAGCCTTCATCTGCTACGAGCTTGCCGCCCTTCTCAAGAATCTTTACGTTGAGGAAGTTCATTGGCGGTGAACCAATGAAGCCAGCAACGAACTTGTTGATCGGGTGGTTGTACAGGTACATTGGAGAACCGATCTGCTGGATCTTTCCGTCCTTCATAACAACGATCTTGTCTGACATTGTCATAGCTTCGATCTGGTCATGGGTAACGTAGATCATTGTTGCCTTAAGTCTGTGGTGAAGGTCTGAAATCTCAGCACGCATCTGAACACGGAGCTTAGCATCAAGGTTTGACAGAGGTTCGTCGAAAAGGAAGACCTTTGGGTTACGAACAATAGCGCGGCCTACTGCAACACGCTGGCGCTGTCCACCAGAAAGTGCCTTTGGCTTGCGGTCAAGGAGCTTCTCGATATCAAGGATACGAGCTGCTTCGTTAACGCGGCGTTCAATTTCTGCCTTGTCGACCTTGCGGATCTTAAGACCGAATGCCATGTTGTCATATACTGACATATGTGGGTACAATGCATAGTTCTGGAAAACCATTGCAATGTTGCGGTCCTTTGGCGGGACCTCGTTCATGAGTTCGCCATCAATGTAGAGCTCACCATCGGTGATGTCTTCAAGACCGGCGATCATGCGCAGTGTTGTTGATTTTCCGCATCCGGAAGGTCCAACGAATACTACGAATTCCTGGTCGTTTACAGTAATGTTTGCGTTGTCAACAGCGCGGACGTTACCATCGTAAACTTTACCAATACCTTTCAGTTCAACTTTTGCCATTTGAGCGAAAGCCTCCTAAAGTTATTTTATCTTTTACATTTTAGAGTAAAATTTTACGGTTGTCAAACAAAAAATCTCTGAACGACAACGAAAATCACGATGAAAATAAGTGCCGGAAGATAATTTGCCGTTTTGATTTTTTTCAATCCCAGCAGATTGATACCTATCATGATGATCATTGCACCACCACAGGCAGTCAGTTCATTCAGCATCTGGTCATCAATATACGGTGCGACTACTCCGGAAAGGAGTGTCAGGAGTCCCTGATACACCAGTATTGATATGCACGAAAATGCCGTACCGATACCCATTGAGGCTGCAAATACGATTGCCATGAATCCGTCGAGGATTGATTTCGTGAAGATGATTGTGTAGTCGTGTTCTATTCCCGCCTTGAATGATCCCAGGATAGCCATTGCTCCGACGCAGAAAAGCACCGAAGAATTGAGGAATGCATAGGCGAAATTCTTGTTTGTATCTTCTGTTCCAGATACATTGTCTGCTTTTTTTGTAACTAATCCTTCAAGCTTACCGCCAAGCTTCAGGATGCCACCGTCAATGTCTATCCATGTACCGACGATTCCACCTAAAAAGAGACATATGGCAAGGCAGATGATGCTTTCGTACTCGAATGCCATCTGCATGCCAATAATAAGGGTGATGACGCCTGCTCCCGTCTGAACGATATCGGAAAGTGAAGCGGAGATTTTCCGTGAAAAAATACATCCAATCAATGCACCTGCAATTACTGCGGCACAGTTAACGAAAACGGCTGTCATCTTTGACTACCCTCTTTCTTATCTATTATTTCTCAAGCTGTTTCTTGAGTTTGTCGCGGCTGTCGAGTTCACGCTGGATATCATTCAGCGCAGAGATTGCACGCTTATCGCCTGATTTCTTTGCAATGACCTGCATTTCTGCGTAAGCTCCGTCCAGATCGCCAAGTGCCTCAAGAATTACTGCTGCGTTATAACCTGCCTCGAAGTAATAACGGGTTTCATACAGCTCAAGATACATGTCTCTTGATGCTTCAAGAAGTCCCCTCTTTGCGAGTGCATCTGCGGTCTTCATATCCGGGTCTTTTGATTTATCCTTAAGGAGTGAGATTGACTTGACGACTGTGTATGGCTGAAGCTGTCTCATGATATCTTCTACCATTGAATCAAGTTCATAACGGACCGTCTTCATTGCATCAGGTACATCTGAAAGCTTCTCTTCCTCGTATGATTTTTCATCTATTCCGACATTGTTTACAGAGATGATTCTGTTGGTTGTTGCATCAATTACCTGGTATGTCAGATCAAAATCTACTTCACGATAGAAGTACTCGACTATCTGCTCTACGCCTTCAACCTTCACCTTGCGTTCTACTTTCTTGATTTCATTGGTGTAATTGGTGATTGTTCCTGTCAGATAGACATCGCAGGGAGCTGGCTGCCCACAGCTGAGTGCGCCTTTTACAGCCTCAGAATAGACGAGATCGATGTAATTTGAGTATGAAAGGCTCTGTTCAAGACTGCGTGTAATGTAATCAGCAACATCAAACGCTTCATTGTTGATGTTTTTTATTGTGTTGAAGAAGCCGTAAATATCTCCAATAACTCCACTATTCTGGAATAAACCGTTCTCAGAAATCTGAATTGGAAGGATTGCAATTGTGTCAGCGCCGTTCAGATCAAGTTCTGCCGGGCGTTCAATCGTTGCATGAATTGTTGTTGAGCACGATGTAAGTGCAAAAGCTGCACTCAGGGCAAATGCAGCTACAAAAATAAGCTTTTTCATATATTCTCCTTGATTTCAAGTATACGTAGAAAAGACTGTGTATTCAATAGACTTTCATATTTCAATTTCTATGGAAAATCTTTCTTTTTGGGTATATCATGCGGATATGAGCGAAAGACGCGCCATAGAATTGCTTGAAGAGTGGCTTGATTCTTACCTTAATTTTGAGCAGACACCTCAGAAAAACATATTCTGGCTTGAGACAATCAGATTTCTCTGCAACAGGTTCGGTAATCCGCAGGACTCATTCAAATCGTTTCATGTAGCGGGTTCCAAGGGCAAAGGTTCCGTTTCAGCATTTCTCTCTTCAATACTTGATGAAGCAGGTTTTCCGTGCGGATTATATACATCGCCGCACATTCTTGACCTGTCAGAACGTATTGCACTGGCACATGGTCCGTTAAGCGAAAGTGTGTATGAAAACGCATTGCGTCTCATGGCATGCCGTGTCGATTCAGTAATTCCCGAACAGTTCCCGAGCGAACGCGAACCTACCTGGTTTGAGCTCATGACTCTGTATGCATTTCTGTGCTTCCGGGAAGCAGGCCTGCCGTGGGCTGTCTTCGAGACAGGTCTTGGCGGACGTCTTGATTCCACAAACGTACTTCTTCCAGAAGTCAGTGTCCTGACACCTATTGAACTTGAGCACACTGAGTATCTGGGAAACACCATAGCAGCCATTGCGGGCGAAAAGGCCGGCATCATCAAGAAGGGAATTCCCGTATGCAGTTCTGCGCAGAAGAAAGAAGTCGAAGATGTATTCCGCGCAAAAGCAGCCGAAATGGGGTCTCCCATCATTTTCGTAAATGAAGTCCTTGACGACGTAAACTGTTCACTGGAAAAAGATGAGTCCGGCATTTTTGTCATGAAGACGCAGCTTACTTTCAACAGGTACTTCAGACGGCCGCTTTCCATGAAACTGAGGCTTCTGGGACGTGTGCAGGCTGAAAACGCAGCTCTTGCAGCTCTTGCCATAAAGCAGTCTTTCCCTGACATTGACGAGAGTGTCATTGAACGCGGCCTTGAAAATGCACGGCTGCCTGCCCGCTGTGAAATCATTGCAAATCCGTATGATGCAAGCGGAAAAAGCATCATCGTACTTGACGGCGCCCACACGGTAAACAGCCTTACAGGAATTCTTGACACATTCGGAAAGATTACGGAAGGGCGTCACGATGCACATCTGCTTTTCGCGTGTGCAAGTGACAAGGACATGAACTCAATGGTAAAACTCCTGCTGCCCGAAATGCCATTGTTTGAGAACATCACCCTGACAAAACCCGGCGATAAGAAACATTCCGATCTCGACAGTCTTTCTGCAGCATTCATGAAACAGCGGAATGAGCAGAAGGCAGAACAGTCCGTCCACTACTCCAT
>JAZUFS010000298.1:0-2173 GCA_045640805.1 Treponemataceae bacterium | reverse complement strand
CCTCAATAGCTTCTTTATGGTATTTGTTGTTGAGTTTTTCGCGTCTCTGAAGCAGGTCGACTGCTCCGTCAACATCAACGTCAATCGTCACTTCAAGCGCACCTTCGCGCTCGCCACGGTTAATGGCCAGAATGCGGTGCGGCTTAATCTGATTGAGCGGCTCTTCGTAATCCCAGTACATCTGGTAAACGCTCGTCTTAGCGGCAGCCTCGTCACCGACACCCTTTACAATGAACTTACCGGTCATCATGTAGAACTTGCGCACTTCAGCGCGGTTGTCGCTGTCCTGTGAAACACGCTCAGCAATAATGTCCTGCGCGCCCGCAAGTGCGTCCTCAGCAGATGCTACAGAAAGTTCAGGATTTTCTGCATCCTCGTGGACGAACTCAGCCGCCTTTGCCTCAAGCTCAGCATCACCGAGTTCCAGCATTGCGTCAGCGAGCGGCTCAAGGCCCTTCTCCTGAGCGACCATACCGCGCGTCTTCTTCTTTTTCTTGAACGGAGCCCACAAGTCCTCAAGCTCGGTAAGTGTCTTGGCATCCATAACGGCGCCGTACAGGAACTCGTTCAGCTTGCCCTGTGCGAACACACCGCGGATAATCTCAAGGCGGCGTGTCTCAAGGTTTTTATAGCTTGTAAAAAGATGATCACAGTCACGTACCTGAACTTCATCAAGAGAACCGTGCATCTCCTTTCGGTAACGTGAAATGAAAGGAATGGTACAGCCTTCGTTCACCAGAGAGATGACGGCGCTGACCTGCTGCATGCGGATGTTCAGCTCTGCAGCGATTTTCTTCATGATATCAACCTCGTTCACAACGAGCGCATCAACCATTTCCTGAGTAAATTCCATATGTTGATTAACTCCCACTCAAAATTTGCGTATAAAAAGAATATAGGCCCAATCCGGCCGGATGTTCAGTCATAATACAAGAAAAAGTTGCAGTTGGCAATCAAAAAATGTACGGGTGTCGCGGATGGCAGCATGCTCCATGGCCTGACACTTCCTTGCATAATAAGCAATTTTTTACTAAAATCACCTTATTATGAAAGCTTCACAGACAATTATTTCAACACTGCGCGACGCTCCAAACGACGCAGTTATTGCAAGTCATCAGCTTATGATGCGCGCCGGTCTTATCCGCAAGCTCGGAAACGGCCTTTATTCGTACATGCCAATCGGCCTCCGCGCATTCCGTAAGGTAGAAAACATCATCCGTCAGGAACTGGACAACGTCGGCATGCTCGAAATGAAGCCGACGGTCATTCAGCCAGGAGAAATCTGGAAGGAATCAGGCCGCTGGGACAAGATGGGCGCTGAAATGCTCAAGCCACAGAACCGCGGCGGTCAGGACATGGTTGTTTCTCCTACTGCAGAAGAGGCTTTTACCGCTCTTGTACGCGACAGCCTTACTTCATACAAGCAGCTTCCGTTCACGCTGTATCAGATAAACACAAAATACCGCGACGAAATCCGCCCGCGTTATGGCGTCATGCGTGGCCGCGAGTTCACGATGATGGACGCTTACTCCTTCGACCGTGACCAGACTTCACTCGATGAGTCATACGAAAAGGCAGCCGTCGCTTACCGTGCCGCTTTCAAGCGCATGGGCCTTTCAACAATCAGCGTAAAGGCAGACACCGGTGCCATGGGTGGTTCCGGCTCAGAAGAGTTCATGGTTGAAAGCGAAGTCGGCGACGATACGCTTATCCTGTGCCCTGGCTGTAAGTACGCCGCTAACGTTGAAAAAGCTTCCTGCAAGCCGGATGTTGCACTCGGCCTTGACGGAAAGCCTCAGGTCGCCACAGACAAAGCTGTTGAGGAAATCCCTACACCAGATGTAAAGACAATTGATGAGCTCGCCGAGTTCCTGAAAACAACCCCGCAGGCTTTCATAAAGACACTTATCTACCGCGTAGAAAATGCGGGCGTGGACCTCGGCAAGGAAAAGAAGTTCGTCGCCGTATGTATCCGCGGTGATCTTGATGTAAACGAAGCAAAACTTTGCGCCCTGCTTAAGGCAAGCGAAGTTGAGCTTGCAGAAGAAGCAGACGTCGTCCGCATTACGGATGCGCCGGTTGGCTTTGCAGGCCCTGTAAAGATGACAAAGGCTTCAGTCATCTGCGATAACAGCGTCATGACAATGCACGACGCAGTTACCGGCGGCCTCAA
>JAZUFS010000297.1:0-34482 GCA_045640805.1 Treponemataceae bacterium | reverse complement strand
AGTTCATACGTGCTGGAATTGCTTACTTCATATTTCGACATTTCCATTTATTACTATAATCCAAACATTTATCCTGAAGCAGAATATACCCGGCGACTCAGTGAGCTAGAGGAATTCCTGGAAACTAACGAGCGGTCGTTTTCATTTAAAGCGGATGAGCAGTCAGCTGATGTGAAAAAGCCGCTGTTTGCCTCACTTCCGGCGTTAATTCACACAGAATATGACCCGGAAGATTATTACACGGCGACCAATGTCCGGAACGAGGTGGAGCTCCAGACGGAAAGTGAACGCGGGGAACGGTGCCGCCGGTGTTACTACTTCCGCATGAAAAAAGCTTACGAGTATGCAGCTGCACATTCGTTCAATTATTTCACGACGACCCTCTCAATCAGCCCGTTCAAAGACGCGGAAAAAATCAACACCATAGGACAGCAGCTCAAGGATGAAATACCTTCGTCTGTAGAATATCTCTTTGCAGATTTCAAAAAGAAGAACGGGTTCCTGAGATCGCTCGAAATTTCAAAGGAATTCGGTCTTTACCGGCAGGAGTATTGCGGCTGCATTTATTCTATGCAAAACGGCAACAGCAGCCGAAAATAAATATATGGAAGAACACGTCATTCACACAAAAGCAGAATCAGTCAGAAATGTACTCAGATACATTTCTCTTTTCAAGGATACAATCATCGTCATTCATATTGATGAGGACATAATTGAATCGCATCTGTTCTCATCCCACATAAGGGATATAGCATATCTGCACCAGGCAGGACTCAAAGTCATGATTGTGCCGGGCGCAAAAAACCAGATCGACGCAATGCTTGATCAGGCAGGCATTACCTGGAAGACAGTCGGTAATGTACGTATTACAGATGAAAACGCAATGCCTGTTATTAAGATGGCAGCCTTCGACGTTTCCAATAAGGTCATGACACAACTTGCCAAGGAAAAACTGACAGCCGTAATCGGTAACTGGGTACAGGCACGTTCTAAAGGAGTCGTTGACGGCGTAGATTATGCCACTGCCGGTGAGATTGATAAAATCGATATAGACGCCCTGACTTCAATACTGAATGACGGATTTATCCCGATCTTCCCATGTATCGGCTGGAACACGAATGGAAAGCCAATAAACATTTCATCGCAGGCTCTGGCAACTGAACTTGCCGTACGGCTTTCTGCAAACAAACTGTTCTTCCTGTCATCATCGACACCACTTGAAGCCGCATTCTGGAAGACGGAATTAAGTTACACTTCTGAAGGTTTCATCCCTGCACTGAATGTCGATGAACTCGAGGCTTTCATCGACAAGAACAGAACCGCCCTGACGAAAAATCAGAAGCTGTACTCACAACTGCAGCTTGCATTATATGCCTGTTCAAAAACGGTCAGCCGTGCACATATTGTCGACGGGCTTGAAGACGGCGCGCTTCTTTATGAGATTTATTCAGACCTGGGTACCGGCACAATGATTTACAAGAGCGATTACGGTCAGCTCAGACACATGAAAGAAGAAGATATCCCTCTCGTTCTTTCACTGATGCGGCCGTTTGTCAAACTCGGCAATCTGCTGCCACGCACCGAACAGATGCTGACTGCACATCTTGCAGACTACATCGTCTACGAACTGGACGGCGGTATAAAGGCATGTGCAGCGCTGCATGTTTACGACACCACTCCCCGACAGGCAGAAATTTCGGCCGTAGCTGTGGATCAGGAATATTCTCACATGGGAATCGGGCCAAAGCTTGTGGAGCATCTGCTTGACGAAGCGAAAGATGCCAACATCAAGGATGTGTTCATACTGACGACACAGACAAGCGATTGGTTCGAGAAGCTGGGTTTCACACTGAGTTCCGTCGACACACTCCCCGAAGAGCGCCGTGCCATCTGGAGTCCGGAACGCGGCAGTAAGGTTTTCCGCAAAACAATCTGACACCCACGAGGGGCTCGCCGTTCTCTTATCTGACACGACAGAAATGCCACATGCGCAGAATGTTTCACGTGAAACATGCACGGGCAAGAAAAAAGCCGGACGCTTTTCAAAGCTATCCGGCTTTTTTTGTTTCACGTGAAACATGCGTGAGACAATGCTTCGCATTCTCGCTATGTGATATTAGACTACTCTTCTTCGTCTCCTTCTGTCTCTTCTTCTTTCTGTACACGGTCAAGACCAATTACCATGTCAGGTGCCTTGATGTCGAGAACATGTACGCCTTGTGCACCGCGTCCCTGTTCACTGATTGAAGCAGCTGGAACGCGCAGTGTCTTTCCAAGACTTGTTATGCACATAACTTCATCATCTTCAAGAACAGAAACTGCACCGACCAATTCGCCTGTGTGCTCAGAAATTGTGTAGCAGCGCTGTCCGCCAGTTCCGCGTCCGTGCTGCATGAACTCATCGTAATTAGTACGCTTTCCATATCCGCTTTCTGTAATGAGGAATACTTTTTCATCATTCTTAATGCGGACAGCAGAAGCAAGTTCATCATCTTCTGCGAGCTTAATTCCTGTGACACCAGTAGAGGCACGACCCATGTGACGTACGTCATGTTCTGTTATGCGCAGGGCCTGTCCTTTTCTTGTGATAAACAGAAGCTCATCGTCACCTTCTGTCAGAAGAGCGGATACAATCTTATCCCCTTCTTTCAACTTGAGTGCAATGATACCGCGGGTCTTTGCATTGCTGAATTCACTTGTCTGGACTTTCTTTACGACACCGCCTGCTGTTGCCATGAACAGATACTCTTTGTCAGAGAAATCCTTAATGACTGCAGTTGTCGCAATCTCTTCGTCTGAACCGATTGATATGAGACCTTTGATGTGAACGCCGCGGCTGTTCTTACTTGCCTCTGGGATTTCATGCACTTTAAGATAATATGCTTTTCCTTCAGTTGAAATGAAGAGCACATAATCGTGAGTTGATGCGATGAATATCTGCTTGATGAAATCTTCTTCAATAAGCTTGGTGCTGTTGGAACCCTTACCGCCGCGACCCTGACTCTTGTAAGCAGATGCTGGAACACACTTGATGTAACCCATGTGAGAAATAAGGACAACCATGTCCTCTTCCTTGATAAGGTCTTCAACATTAATCTGTTCAACTTCATCATGAACAATGTCAGTGCGGCGGTCATCACCGTAGCGGTCAGCTATATCGTTTGTCTCTTCCTTGATGAGTGCGAGAATCTTTTCGTGATGTTCGAGCAGATCACGCAGGTGTGCAATAAGAGCTTCAAGTCCTGCAATCTCATTCTTCAGGTCATCGATAAGCAGATGAGTCAGTCTCTTGAGTGGCATATCAACAATTGCCTGAGTCTGGACATCATCCATATCGAAACGCTTCATGAGCTTTGCTTTAGCTTCATCAGTATCACGGCTTCCGCGGATGATTGCGATTACTTCATCAATGTTGTTGATTGCAATAATCAGTGCTTCCAAGATGTGGAGGCGTGCCAGAGCTTTTGCCAGGTCGAACTTTGTACGTCTTGTAACAACTTCATCGCGGTGCTCAACGAAGTACTGGATGATCTGTTTGAGGGTAAGAATCTGCGGTCTTCCCTTTACGAGTGCCAGGTTGATGACACCGAAGTTTGACTGCAGTTCTGTCTTTGCGAACAGCTGATTCAGTACGATTTTCGTGACTGCACCGCGTTTCAGATCAATAACGATACGCATACCGGCGCGGTCTGAAGTCTCATCGTTTATTCCGCTGATTCCTTCAATCTGCTTGTTGCGTGCCAAATCACCTATACGTTCGCATAGTGTTTTTGTATTAATGCCATACGGCACTTCAGTAAATACGATGGATTCTTTTCCTGTCTTTGAAACTTCAATCGTGAACCGGCCACGTACACAGACTTTTCCACGACCAGTTTTGTATGCCTGCTTGATTCCTGATGTACCATAAATGATACCACCTGTCGGGAAATCAGGTCCCTTGATGTACTGCATCAGTTCATCAATTTCAATGTCAGGATTGTCAATGTAAGCACTGATAGCAGCTGCAACTTCCTTCAGGTTGTGCGGCGGCATGTTTGTTGCCATACCGACTGCAATTCCTGTTGTACCGTTACAAAGCAGGAATGGGAACTTTGCTGGAAGAACCGTCGGCTCTTTTGTCGTCTCGTCGAAGTTTGGAATCATGTCGACTGTATCTTTGTCGATATCAAGAACCATCTCTTCGGCAATCTTTGCCATCTTTGCTTCTGTGTATCGGTAAGCAGCTGCAGGGTCACCGGCGATTGTACCGAAGTTACCCTGTGGTGTGATTACTGTATATCTCTGTGAGAAGTCCTGTCCCAGGCGGACGAGTGCATCGTAAACTGATGCGTCTCCATGCGGATGGTACTTTCCAAGAACATCACCGACAATTTTTGCGCACTTACGGGTTGGTCCTGAATTCTTAAGACTAAGCTCATCCATTGCATACAGGATGCGGCGATGTACCGGCTTTAATCCGTCGCGTACATCTGGAAGTGCACGCTGGACAATAACTGACATTGAGTAGTCTATGTAAGCCTGTTTAACTTCAGTCTCAATTGGAATCTTTATGAGTGTTCCGCCTTCCGGTGTCTGTATCTCTTCCATCTTCTTCTCTCACTTCTGATTAAACATCGAGGTTTGCATACACTGCATTTTCTTCGATGAACTTGCGGCGTGGCTCAACTTCCTCGCCCATACATACGCTGAAAATCCTGTCCGCTGCAATTGCATCCGGGATGGTAACAACCTTCATTTTTCTGTTGGCCGGATCCATAGTTGTTTCCCAAAGCTGGGTTCCGTCCATTTCACCAAGACCCTTATAACGCTGAACACTTGCCTTGTCACGGTTCTCACCGAGAGCCTGAAGTGCAGCTTCACGTTCTTCCTCAGTGTAAACGTACACCGGCTTCTGCTTTCCAAGCTGAACCTTGAACAGCGGTGGCATAGCAAGATAAACGTATCCATCTTCAATAAGCTGCGGCATGTATCTAAAGAAGAATGTCAGAAGCAGCCTGCGGATATGACTCCCGTCAACATCAGCATCTGCCATGATGATTATCTTGTGATAACGGAGTTTCTCAATATTGAAGTCCGGGCCAATACCAGTACCAAGAGAAGCAATTACCGGCTGGAGCTTGTCATTGTTGATGACCTTATCCATGCGGGCTTTCTCTACGTTTAACATCTTTCCCCAAAGTGGCAGGATTGCCTGAGTGCGGCTGTCCCTTCCCTTCTTTGCGGATCCACCTGCAGAGTCACCCTCTACTATGTAGACTTCACATTCGGCAGGATCTTTTGAAGAACAGTCAGAAAGTTTTCCAGGAAGACCGAAACTGTCCAGACCTGATTTGCGTCGTGTAGCTTCTTTTGCCTTGCGGGCTGCTATACGGGCTGTTGCTTCTGCGACTGCCTTTTCAAGAATTACCTCGATTATCTGCGGGTTCTGCTCAAAGAATATTGTGAGCTGTTCGTTTACCAGTGAATCAACAATTCCGCGTACTTCTGTGTTTCCAAGTTTTGTCTTTGTCTGACCTTCGAACTGCGGCTCCGGAACTTTGATTGAAAGAACAGCTGTAAGACCGGCGCGTACGTCTTCACCGGTAAGCTTTTCCTCATTCTCCATCTTCTTCTGGAGTTTTGCATTGTTCTGGAGGAAAGCATTCATGACACGTGTTATAGATGTCTTGAAACCTTCAAGATGTGTACCACCTTCGCGTGTGTTGATATCGTTTACGAAAGACAGGATGTTTTCGTTATATCCGTCGTTGTACTGCAGGGCAATTTCAGAAACGATGTCATCCTTTTCACCGGTAATGTAAACAGGCTCTTCAGGAATGATTTTCTTTCCTTCATTCAGGTATGAAACGAAATGCTTTATACCGCCGTCAAACTTGAACTCAACTTCCTTTGGTGTAGAAAGACGCTCATCACGCAGGATGATTGTAATTCCACTGTTCAGGAACGCAAGTTCGCGGAGTCTGTTGGCAAGAACATCAAAGTTGTATGTGGTTGTTTCAGTGAAGATTGTTGCATCAGCTTTCCAGCGGATTGTCGTACCACGTTTGTCTGACGGACCAACTTCCTGTACCTGAGTTACTGCGTTACCAATTTCAAACTTCTGTTGGAACTCTTTTCCTTCGTGACAGACGGTTGCCTCAAGCCATACTGAAAGGGCATTAACGCAGGAAACACCGACACCGTGAAGACCACCGGAAACTTTATAGGAACTCTTGTCGAATTTACCACCGGCATGAAGGCGGGTCAAAACAAGTTCCAGTGCACTGATTCCTTCAGTCGGATGTATGTCAGTCGGAATACCGCGTCCGTTATCTTCTACGCGGCAGATGTCATTCTGTTCAAGGGCAACGACAATCCGGTCACAATGTCCGGCCATTGCTTCATCGATAGAGTTATCGACAACTTCATAAACGAGGTGGTGTAAACCATCAGGTCCAGTTGAACCGATGTACATACCAGGTCTCTTACGGACTGCTTCAAGACCCTTCAGAACCTGAATGTTATTGGCTGAATATGAGGTGCTCATGCATACCCCTTAATAAGAATAAAATTTGGGTAAAATTACGGTTGAGTATATCTCTATTGCAGAAAAAAGTAAACACAATGTATAATGACCCACATGGCAGACTGTAAGGTGTTCTGGGAAGAAGCAATGAAAATGCTTCGTTCCGAATATGAAGAAAAAAACAATCTCGAGGAATTTTCCTTCTGGCTCAGTGTAATGGAATATGTTGATTTTAAAGGATCAACATTTACTGTTTCTGTGCCTTCACGCCTTTTCTGTGACAATCTTACAAAAGAAAGAAATGACATTCAGAAACTTACCCAGTATCTTTCTGATCTGACAGGACAGCAGATTAAAATTGATCTTGTCATACGGGAACGTACAGCACCGATTTCAGGAACAGCTGGTGATACACCCATTTCTACAAGTAGTAACACTAAAACATCTGATTCTGCTTCTGCCGCAAAACCTGCCGTTGCAGTCAATCAGCCGGCAGCTCAGACACAGGAGAAACATCCTCTTCTGAAGACTGAATATACGTTCGACAATTTCGTCATTGGTAACGACAACAACTTCGCTTACAATGCCGCACTTGCCGTTGCTAAAAATCCTGGCCGTGCATATAACCCGGTTCTTATTTATGGTGGCGTTGGCCTTGGTAAGACGCACCTCATGCAGGCAATCGGAAACTATGCCTGGCAGGCAGATAAGAAAGCGAAGATAATTTACAAGACGTCTGAAGAATTCACAAATGAGTTCGTTGAAAACCTTCGCAACAATACAATCCAGAAATTCAAGAACAAATACCGTTCAGCAGATATTCTCCTTATAGATGACATCCAGTTCTTTGAAAAAAGAGAGGGTCTGCAGGAAGAACTTTTCCATACGTTCAATGCCCTGTACGATTCTTACAAGCAGATGGTATTCACCTGCGACCGTCCTGTATCTGAACTCAAGAATCTGACAGACAGGCTCCGCAGCCGTTTCGAACGTGGTCTTAATGTCGACTTACAGCCTCCGGGATACGAACTTCGTAAGGCTATTCTCCTGAAAAAACTTGAGCAGATGGACAAGACCATTCCGGCGGATGTCATTGATTTCGTTGCACAGAATGTCGTGTCAAATGTCCGTGATCTTGAGTCATCACTTACATCAATAATTTTCTACACGGATGTAATCCAGCAGGAAGTTACTGTTGAAATTGCAGCAAAACTTCTTAAAGACAAACTTGGTCCTGAAAAGCAGCTCAACATCAGTATTGATGATGTAATAAAGGCGGTCGCAAATCATTACAATCTTTCTTTTGCAGATGTTAAAGGAAAGAAACGCACAAAGAACATAATGATGCCACGTCAGATTGCCATGTATATCGCTCGTGAAATGACAGAGTATTCTACAACGGAACTTGGTGCAGAATTCAATAAAGATCACACGACTGTCATGCACGCCTGTCAGAAAATTGAAGAAGCAATCAAAAATGACTCTCAGCTTGAATCAAATATCGAACTGATAATGAGAAGTCTGAAAGAGCAGAAGAAATCTTCTACATGATGCCTTTTTTGGACATCTTGTTGAAAGTATGATAAGATATTGTTGAAAAACTGTGCAAAAGTAAGGTGCCTGTTAATTTGTGTAAAACCCTAAGAAAAAGTCTTTGACTTTTCAACATCAACATAGTTTTACAGAATAAACAGATAAAGTACTTTTACAGAAATTCACAGACCTTATTATTATTACTATTATTATATATATACATATAGTATTAAAGGAGACATTATGAAATTCACCTTTGACAGAGACGCAATGCTCAAAGAGATTGCTATTGCTCAGGAAATTATCGCAACAAAGAATGCTTTATCAATCTTATCAAACGTTCTTTTCATTGCAGAAGCAAACACTTTGACCATTAAGGCAACAGATATCAAAGTGAATTTTGAGACAAAGATTCCGGTTGATATTGAGGAAGAAGGAACAACAACAGTTTTCTGTGACAAATTCATCAGTATCCTGAACTCACTTCCTTCTGGAGACATTGAATTCAATCAGACAGATATTACTGTTCAGATAAAGCCAATTTCAAAGAAAGTCCAGTTCAAACTGAAGAGTATGGCAAGTGACAAATTCCCGGAATTCAGTTCAGCAGAGAATGTTCCTTATTTTGAGATTCCTGTAAATGAATTCAAGGAAATGATTACTCAGACAATTTTCGCTGTTTCAGATGATGAAACACGCTTCTTCATGAACGGTATCTATTTTGAAAAGAAAGAAGATAATCTGGTTCTCGTCGCAACTGATGGCCGCCGCCTTGCATATGTTTCTAAACCGCTTTGTCAGGGAATCGGTGATTTCACACCAGCAATTGTTCCTCCTAAGGTATTAAACATCATCCTTAAGAGAGCTCCAAACGAAGGCATGATTCAGATTGCCATCGTTGAAAAGATGATTTTCGTAAAATTCGGAAACTATCAGTTCACATCAGTACTGATTGATGGTCAGTTCCCGAACTATAACCGCGTCATTCCTGAATCACAGGCTCACAGCTTTGAAGTTGAAAAGAAGGATCTGCAGGAAGCATTGCACCGCGTAGGACTTCTCATCGATAAGAAAGCTCAGAGAATTTATTTCGCCCTTAATTCAGGCGTATTGACAATCACTTCTCAGGAATCTGATATCGGTGCTGCTCTTGAAGAAATTCCATGTAAGTATGATGGTGACGAAATTACAATCGCACTCAACTACTCTTACATTGAAGAACCAATGAAAGTAATTAATGCAGACCGCCTGTGCTTTGAATTTACAGAAGCCATGAAGGCTGTAACATTACGTCCGGAACCGGCATCCGACTACTTCCATATCATTATGCCAATGCAGATGGAGTAGCGGCCGGTTGCCCTTCTTATCAGTCGCTTTCAACAATTTCCGCAATATAAACGACAGTTCGATAGACCTCTCCGCAAAAGAGGTCTATTTTGTCGGTGAAAACGGTCAGGGAAAAAGCAATCTTCTGGAATCTCTGTACATCTCCTCTTATGGCGCGTCGTTCAGGACACGTAATGAATCTGAAATCATAAAATCGGGTGGCGGATTTTACTCGGTGAAGAGTCTGTTTAAGGAAGAATCTGGTAAGACAAGTACTGTCTCAGTTACTTACAACGACGGACAGAAAAAGATTGAAAAAAACGGAAAGAAAATACAGGACAGAAAGGAACTTATCAATACAATTCCGTGTGTCCTTTTCTGCCATGATGACCTTGATTTTGCGGTGGGAGAACCTGAGCGCCGCAGGTTTTTCATTGACCAATCCCTTTCCATGTATGACATTCTTTACGTAGATGTTCTGCGTAAGTACAAACGTGTCCTTAAAAGCAGGAACACGTGTCTGAAAGAACAGAACATGGAGATGGCTTGTGTATACGACAGCCAGCTTGTGCAGCATGGCGTTGAAATTCAGAAAAAACGCAAAGTGGCAGTAATTCAGTTCAACCGGATATTCACCGATTTATACGAAAAGGTCACGGGGATAGATGGAGTTACCGTCATGTATGAGCCATCCTGGAAAACAGAAAATGAACAGGAACTTCTGGATATGATGTTTGCCCGGCAGGAAAAAGACCTCATAATGGGAACAACGCTATCCGGACCGCATCGTGACCGCATCTTGTTCAAACGTGGCGGACAGCCGTTCATCCCGACGGCATCTACAGGTCAGCGGCGTCTTACGGCACTCATACTCAGGATTGCGCAGGCGTCGTATTACCGCGAAATTACAGGCAAGAGTCCGGTCCTGCTTATGGACGATGTTCTTCTGGAGCTTGATCCGGACAAGAGACAGCACATCATGACACTGCTTCCCGACTACGAACAGCTTTTCTGCACATTTTTACCCGGAGAACCGTACGACCGGTATAAAAAGTCGACCACAAGAGTGTATAGTATAGAGAAAGGTACCTGGAGTGAACGAAACTGATTTTTCATCTGCCAATGTATTATCGCGTCTCTTTTCCTCTTTATCTGTAGACAGGCTCAGGGAGTCGTCGGATGTAATGAGGGCCTGGCAGCAGACGCTCTACAGCATAAAAGGGCCGCAGATGGATAATCTGAAAGCTGCAGATTATGGCAGTCAGCTTGCCGATCACAGCCGCATCATTGATTTGAAAGATGGCGTACTTATTGTAGAGACTGACCATCCAGGACGCATTCAGATGTTCCAGTTGTACAAAAAGTACATTCTGAACGGCCTTAAGCAGAAGATTCCGGGAATTCCTGTCACGAATATCGTCTTCAAGTTGAAAAAAGTGGAAAACGTAACAAGCAGCCTCAGGATGCCTACCCGGGAGGAGCTTGACGAGGCGGCTGCCCGGTCTGAAGCTGAAGTGCGGGCGGCTAACGCCGCTATTGCAGCCGCTAACGCGGCTTCTTCTTCACAGAACAGTTCTTCTTCTGGCGAAAGTGATGACGGGCAGAAAGAGCAATCGGCCAGTAACAACCGCGCGCCGCTTGCTCCTGAACTGCAGGAAATTTTCTCGCAGATGAAAGACACGCTTGAAAACCAGTCGGCGTCAAATCCCGACTGAATTCGCATTGACTAAATTTGGATAATCATGCTATATTTTTAACTCCCTACTGTTTTAGTGGAAATTCAGGGATGTGAAAGCATCCTTCACATAAAAGGAGACGTGTTCTATGTTACGGACATATCAGCCAAGTAAAGTTAAAAGAAACAGAAAATTTGGATTTCGTGCACGCATGGCTACAAGAGGTGGTCGTCTGGTGTTGAAGCGCCGTCGGGCAAAGGGTCGCTATAAGCTGACCGTTTCTGACGAGAAGAAGCCTTACTGATCATAACGGCCAAGGATTCGGGCTTGCCAGAAAACTGTCGTTTTACCCGCGATGAACGGGTAAAACGGTACGATGAAATTCAGAATTTGTTTAAAAAGGGACGGAAGGTAAGCATTCAGGGGGCTAAACTCTTTTATCTGCCTAACGGGAAAGATATTAACAGGATAGCTTTTGCCTTACCACGCGGTTACGGTAATGCGGTTCAGCGTAACCACTCAAAGCGCTTGAGCCGCGAAGCATATCGTTTATTAAAACCACACCTGAACACCGGATATGATATGGTCATGCTAGTGTATCCCGGAAACGATTCGTTCATCTCGCGGTGTGAAATAATTCGTAATTTAGGCCAGAAAGCAGGAATACTGCACACATGAAAAAGATACTTTCGTCGATTTTATGTTTTTGCATCCGCTTTTATCAGCGCCTTATTTCTCCTCTGTTCCCTCCCTGCTGCAGGTATTATCCAACATGTTCTTGCTATGCATATGAAGCTATAAAAAGACATGGTCCTTTCAAAGGGATGTGGTTATCTACAAAAAGAATTCTGAAATGCAACAAGTATTTCAAAGGTGGCTTCGATCCTGTTCCCTAATCTAAGGAGGACTTAATGGATAAGAACACAATTTGGGCGATTGTCCTTACAACTCTTGTAATCATTGGTTTTTCAGCATATCAGATGACTGTATCTCCAGTTTATACTGAAACTGAAGTTACTGAAGAATCTGTCGTTCTCGACGAGATTCCAGAGGTAGCATCTGCTGCAGTTGAAGAAACTACGACTGTAATAGTTGACAACACAGTAATTCCCGAACAGGAAGTCGTCATAGACACTGATGTCATCCACGCGGTATTCACCAACAAGGGTGGAGACCTCATTAAGTATGAGCTCAAGGACCATAAGGACGGCGACAAACTTGTCCAGATGGTAGACAATGTTTCCGAGCAGAACCGTGCATTCGCACTTTCTTTCGGTGACGACATGGACTCAATAGTAGACCAGACATTCAACGTCAAAAAGATTGATGAAAATACTGTCGCGTTTGACCGTGCTTTCTCTGTAAAGAATACAGACGGTACAATCAGTAAGTTCAACCTTACAAAGAAGTTTTCATTACTCCCGGATGAATACTGCTTTAAGCTTGAAATTCTGATTGACGGCGATGCTACCATGAAAGGCCTCAACATTGAGGATGCTGCATACACCGTACGTACTTCACCACAGATTGGTCCGTATTACGATGCTAAAAAGGACAGATACGAAAACCGCACATTCATGACAATCGCCAAGGACAAGACTAAGAAGACAAATATTGGCGATGGCGCAATCAAGATTTATGACAAGGATTTCTCATGGGCAGCAATTACAGGAAAATATTTCTCTATAATTGGTGCACCTGAAGATGCTTCTATTGTAAGTAAAGCATACTTCTCAAAGAAGGTTGAAGTAGACGATTATGCCAACGCACAGGTTTTCCTTGTACGTAATGCAATTGATGGCAAGAATGTTCACGATACGTACTACTTCTACGCCGGACCTAGAATCAACAAGACAATGAAGATGTACAACAATGCCGCAAATAATGGCTGGGGAGTTGCCAACATGAAGTTTGACTACTGCCAGCAGTCAAGCGGCATTCTTGCATGGCTTGAAGTTGCCCTTAAATTCATTATGGAACAGTTCAACAAGGTTGTTCACAACTGGGGTGTTTCAATCATCATCATGACAATCCTGTTAAGGCTTGCACTCTACCCTCTTTCAAAAAAGAGTTCCATCTCAAGCGTTAAGATGCAGGCATTCCAGCCACGCATTCAGGAATTGCAGGAAAAGTACAAGGATAACAAGGAAAAGCTGAACGTTGAAATGTCTAAACTGTATCAGGAAGTCGGTTACAATCCTGCCTCAGGATGCATTCCGCTGCTTATCCAGTTCCCGCTCATCATTGCAATGTTCAATCTGTTCAACAACTACTTCGATTTCCGCGGTGCAATGTTCATCCCTGGCTGGATTCCTGACCTTTCTCAGGGTGACAGTATAGCAACACTTGGATTCAATATTCCTATCCTTGGAACAAACCAGCTGCGCATCCTCCCGGTAATCTATCTGGCTTCACAGATGGTTTACGGAAAGATTACCCAGATGGCAAATCCGCAGACGGGCAGTAATGCTACAACAATGAAGATCATGACATACGGTATGCCGATATTCTTCTTCTTCATTTTCTACAGTGCTCCATCCGGACTGCTGATTTACTGGACACTCAGTAACTTCCTGACAATGGTTCAGCAGATTTTCATCAACAAGATGGTGAAGAAGGAAAAGGCTGCACTTGAAGCTGTTACTCCAAAGAAAGAAGTTTTCACAAAGAAGACAAAGAAATAATTTTACGCGAGGTGCGTTATGACATATGAATATGAAGCAAAGACTGAAAAAGAAGCTATCGAGATAGCAGCTGCGGAACTGGGACTTGAAAGAGATCAGTTCGATGTCGAGATTCTTGAAACACAGAAAAACAGTATTTTCAAGAAAGGATATGTGCGGATCCGCGTACATACAGACGACAACGTAAAGCCTGCAGGTGGTGTACAGAGCAATAAGTTTGATGGTGATGATGAATACATTTCAACATCAGTAAACAAGATTGTTGCTGATCCGCTTCCACAGGGCGAGTTTGAGAAAAAGCTCGTAGATTTCATTGCATCAATGATCAGAAAGATGGGCTATGAGGTTAATGTTGAGGTTATGTTCCGCGAGGAGCACAAAATCGGCATCCGCCTTAACTCACCGAACAGTTCAATCCTGATAGGACGCAAGGGAAAGAACCTTGATGCACTTCAGATTCTTGCAAACGTATATGCAGGCAGGCTTGGACGTGAGGACATCCGCATTATTCTGGACAGCGAAAACTATCGCATCCGCAGAGAGGAGACACTCGTACGCCTCGCCTATAACACTGCCGATAAGGTACGCAATTCGAAGAATTCAATTCTGCTTGAGCCGATGAATCCGTTCGAGCGCAGACTTATCCACACGACGCTGAACGATATACCAGACGTTGAGACTAAGAGCGAAGGCGAGGGCCTTTACAAGCAGGTCCGCGTTATTTACAAAGGCGTATGCTAAATCACCATACAAAAAAGGCAGTAAACATTGTTTATTGCCTTTTTTGCTTTCTGGCTCTGTGCTTCGGAGAGCAGATAACCCACTACAACGAAAAGAACGTTACCCTCTCTCTGCAACCAGAGGACAGTACGCTGGCCAAGTCTGCACCGGATTACTGGAATCGCGAGAAGGGAACAGAACCTGTTTTTGTAGCAGAAGCCTGTGAAGAGTTTCCAAAAGTCAGCAATGCCATGGAAAAGCTTTCACGGATTGTGCGTTCTTTTTCGACAATGCAGGGTATTACGTACTATTCAAATACGAAAAAGAAAGTTGAAGTACTGTATCCAAAATGCTACACGGTAGATGGGCCTGAGTCGAATATTGCGATTCCGGATGATTCTACGGGAACACTTAACGGAAAGACGCTCTATTTCTATCAGGAAGATAATTCGCTGGGGTCATCTGTTTACAAGGCAACATATACACAGGCGGAACATGAAATCCGGCTGCAGATGAAGAACCTTCAGGCTCTGCAGTTGGGAATCATTAAGTCTGTGAAACCTGAAAATCTTTACATGACTCTTGTTGTATCTGAACAGTATGATACAATAAGGTTATACATTTTAGTTCAGGCGGATGTGCTGTCATTGCCGTTGATTGAAGAGTATGTCACAAAATCTTTCACTTCACGGCTCGATGCCATTTCCGCATGGTTCAGGACGGAATATGAAAAATAAAAGATTGATTCTGCTGATGCTTGTTTTTGCAATTATCAGTATGGGAGGATGTAAGGCTATGGATGAAAATCACAAGGCAATTGAAGGAAAAGAAGGCGTTTTTGCCATTATGCAGACTTCACGGGGCGATATTGTCCTGGAACTGTATTACAAGGACACACCGCTTACCGTAACGAATTTCGTTGGTCTTGCTGAGGGAACACTGGATGCTGCTAAGGGAAAGCCTTTCTACGACGGACTTAAGTTCCATCGTGTCATTGCAGACTTCATGATTCAGGGTGGCGACCCTAAGGGCAATGGAACAGGTGGCCCGGGATATACATTCCCGGATGAGTGTATCGACAAGTACACATTTACCGGACCTGGAATTCTTGCCATGGCAAATGCCGGCTCGGGTTCAGACGGACTTGGAACAAATGGCAGTCAGTTCTTCATTACTCATGTAAAGACAAGCTGGCTTGATGGAAAGCATACCATTTTTGGAAACGTCGTAAAGGGACAGGATGTCGTCAACGCAATTAAGCAGAACGACACAATCACTCATATTGAGATTGTCCGCCAGGGAAAAGATGCCGAGGCATTTACAGCAACTCAGGCAGATTTTGACGCACTCAAGACTGCTGCAATCGAGAAGAAGCTTGAAGAGCAGAAAGCTGCAAAAGAGGCTGCTGCTGCAGAACGTGCCAAGACAGAACAGGCAATCCGCGATGTATATCCGGATGCGGTGAAGACGGATGAAGGCATTTTCTATCAGATTCTGGAAGAAGGTTCTGGCGATAAGTGCGGACCAGGCAAGTATGCAAGTGTTGATTACACGGGAATGCTGCTGAACGGAACAGTATTTGACACATCAGATGGACGCGGACCGCTTGAATTCAATACGGCACTCGGTCAGATGATTCCGGGATTTGATATCATGGTTCAGGATATGAGGGTTGGTGAATCACGCCGCATGATCCTGCCACCAGAATATGCTTACGGTGAGCAGGGATATCCGGGAGTTATTCCGGGAAATGCATATCTCATTTTTGACGTTAAACTGCTCAGCGCCAAATAATGTAATGGCGTAACAGCTAAGTTGAAAAGAAAAGACCCGGTTCAACCGGGTCTTTTTTTATCTGCCGGCGAACTCTTTCAGGATTTCCAGTTCTTTTCTGTACTGTGCTATACCGGCGTTCCAGAAGTCCTTGCTTTCAATGTCAAAGCCTGCAGAACGGCATACGTCTTCACAGGACATGCAACCCGTGTTCTTAAGCAGTTTCATGTAAACTGGCGGGAAAGCGGTGCCTTCTGCTTCGAATTTGCTGTACAACCCTAGTGCAAATAACTGACCGAACGCATACGGGTAGTTGTAGAAATCAAGGTCCGTGAAGTAGTAATGACATTTAAGTGCCCACAGATACGGATGCTTTACGTCAGTAAGGCCTGGTCCGTATGTCCGGTTCTGCGCGTCAATCATGATGTCACACAGTTCCTGCGGTGAAAGATCGCCATTTTCACGACGCTTGAAAACCTCAGACTCCAGATAGTAGCGGCTCAGAATGTCACACAGCACCTGACAGCCGTCATTCAGGTGGATGTCACACAGACGTGCCTTTTCAAAGCCGGTTGTCTTTGAAAGCATATCTTTCATGACGATTGTCTCCCCGAATGTACTTGCCGTTTCAGCAAGTGTCATCGGGTAGTTCATGAACATGAAGTCTTCGTCCTTTATGCATTCATGGTGATACGCGTGACCAAGTTCGTGCGCGAGCGTAATTACATCGTCAAAATTGCCGTTGAAGTTTGCGAGGACGCGTGATTCTTTCTGAACGGGGAAACTTGTGCAGTAAGCACCGCCAACTTTACCCTTACGGATTTCTGCGTCTATCCAGTTGCTGTCAAAAGCTTTTTTCACGAAGTTGCCCATGTGCTCTGAGAAACCGGTATACCGCGCAATAATGTACTCGCGGGCTTCATCGTACGTCCACACTTTCTCCGGTGCGGCACCTTCCGGCTTGGGAAGCGGCGCGAAAAGATCGTAGAACGGAAGTCCACTTTCATAGCCGAGGATGCGGGCACGAACCTGCAGGTATTCCTGCCAGAGTGGAACTGCATCTTCCAGCGCACCGATAAGGGCAGCGTGTGTCTTTTCAGAAATACGTGACGAATTAAGGCTCTTGTCGATGGGGCGTTTCCAGTTACGGCGCTTATTGAGCGTGAGTGTTGCACCTTTTACGTTATTCATGCAGGCAGCAAGAGGAATTTCAGACTGTTTCAGCAGGGCGATTTCCCTGTTGTATGAATCACGGCGGACTGCTGCGTCTGCAGAATGGGCGTCAGTACGAAGTTCATTGAATGTTTTTCCTGTTTCTGCGTCTGTCAGGTTTGCAATTATCTGTTCCTGAAGGCGGCTCCATGCATCTCCGCCTGTGCGCTGCATATCCTTGGCAAGATTTTCCTCAACAGGTGACATGAGGTGTGAATTTTCTTCGATAATCTCTTTCAGTATGAAGCGATATCTTTCCATTTCAGGATGTGCCTCAAAAAAAGATGGAAGCTTTTCTGCATTGTCGGCAACAATTTTTGTGAATGCATTTGAGATGTCTGAAATCGGCAGTGATAGGTCATCCAGTTTAGAAATTTCGCGCAGGATTGATGTATCATTTGTATCCACAGTAGACAGAGCATTGGCATATGCATACATGGATTCGAAAATGCTGTATGTCCTGTTGAACTCCTGAATGAAAGAGTAGAGCCAGGAATTATAGTCAGATTGGATAACCGGACTTTTTACAGCTTCCAGAAGGGACTTTGTGGAAGTCTCTACAGTTTCGTATGCTGTTTTGTAATCAGAACCAGAAAAAGATGAGTAAATTGAAGTGGTATTCCAGCGTGGTGCTTTCATTTTAAATCCTCTTGCTTATATTCTAAACCCGGATTTAAAAATAAAAAAGACCGCTAAAGGAGGAGAAAAGCGGCCTTTTGAAAATGAATTGCTGCTGATGAAAATATAGAATGTATGGAAAAGAATGTCAACGCATTTTCCGCAAATATTGCAGTTTATTGCAAAATTTTGCAAATAATTCCGTTTTTTGTCGATTTTCTGAGTTTTTGTGGTTTTTCATCTCATCTGTTTAGGAAAAAATATATCCTTCGATTGAAAAACCGCAGATTTGTGTGTATTTTATGTATAGGGAAGAAATTCCGTATTTTGGGGGGCTTATGAAAATCGGTCTGATTTGCGCCATGGAAGTCGAAGTACAGTCTATCCGTGACGAACTTGAAAATACACATGAATCTGTTGTTTCCAATATTTCTTTTGTGGAAGGCGAACTGTACGGAAAACAGGTTGTCGTGACAAAATGTGGCGTAGGAAAGGTAAATGCCGCTCTTTGCACGGAAATTCTCATCCTTACGTTCGGTGTTACGCATGTCATTAATTCAGGTGTTGCAGGTGGACTTGATCCGCGTCTTGCCGTCATGGATACGGTTGTTTCAACGGATGCGCTTCATCATGATATGAATGCGGTCGATTTCGGTTACAAGCGCTGTCAGGTTCCTGGATTTGATACCGTTGCGTTCCCGGCTGATGAGATGCTGATAAAAGCTGTAGAAACGGCTTATCAGAAAGGAAAGGATGAAGGTAAGCTTACGAGAAAGATTATCCGGGGAAGAATTGCTACGGGAGATGTTTTCGTCAACTCACCTGAAATTAAAAAGCAGATAATTGATATGTGCGGTGCTTCCTGCTGTGAAATGGAAGGCGCTGCTGTTGCTCAGGTATGTTACGTGAACAGAATTCCATATGTCATTATCCGCTGTGTATCTGACCTTGCAGAAAAAACGGATGAAGTGTACAGGGAAGATGAAGC
This sequence comes from Treponemataceae bacterium, assembly GCA_045640805.1. GTDB lineage: Bacteria > Spirochaetota > Spirochaetia > Treponematales > Treponemataceae > Treponema_I. Next base: position 15,444 of record JAZUFS010000297.1, on the reverse strand, counting down.
CGCTGCAGAAAGCGCTTACATAACGACAAAAACCATAGAGGTACTGTGATGATAGCAGAACTTTCAAACGGAAAGAATTACAAGGTAGACAGTTTCAATCTGGACCACACAAAGGTAAAGGCACCGTATGTGCGTCAGGCTGCAGAAAAGGAAGGCCCTAAAGGCGATATCGTCACGAAATTTGATGTGCGCTTTACCCAGCCTAACGTGGAATTTCTGCCGCAGGCCGGGCTTCATACGCTGGAGCATCTGATTGCGGAATATATCCGGGATGAGATTGACGGCGTTATTGATTTCTCGCCGATGGGGTGCAGGACGGGATTCTATCTGACGGTGTTCGGCAAACAGGAAGAAAAAGACATTGCCGACAGGATGGTGAACGTACTTACAAAAGTTGCTGCATGGCCGGATGACAAACCGATTCCGGGTGCTGCTCCCAAGGAGTGCGGAAATTACAAGGAACATGACTTGAAGACTGCCAGGGAATGGGCAGCCAGATGGGTTAAGGGAATAGCAGAAAAAGGCTATAAGTGTTATTGATATAAGGTACCGAACGAGTGTTAGGCAAACTTAAAGAAAATGCAACATCGATATTGCCAATAGCGGCGATTGTGCTTCTTCTGGATTTTACGGTAACGCCACTGGGTGTAACTATGACGTTTCAGTTTCTTTTTGGAACGGTGCTTACTATCCTTGGTCTTACGATTTTCCTGTTAGGAGCTGACATCGGCATTATTCCCATTGGAGAAAAAGCCGGAACCGCACTTACAAGAAAGAGGAATCTTCCTTTGCTTCTTAGTGCAGCGTTCATTATCGGATTTATGGTCACAATCGCCGAACCTGACGTGCAGGTACTTGCGCGGCAGATCTGCTCGATAAATCCGGCCATAAGCGATACCGTGCTTGTCGTGGCAATTGCAGTGGGAATAGGTCTTTTCGTGGCGCTAGGTCTTATGAGGACCGTACTCCAGATACCGATGAAATGGTTCGTCACAATCGGCTATGTCATTATTTTCGTGATGGCGGCGTTTACAGACGAGACGTTCGTTCCGCTTGCATTTGATGCCAGTGGTGCAACGACAGGTCCGATGACGGTGCCGTTCATCTTTGCCCTGGGAATGGGTGTCGCCAGCAAAAACAATAAGGATGACAGTTTCGGCCTTACGGGAATTGCTTCCATAGGCCCGATAATGGCAGTGCTTATTCTTGGCCTTGCGACATCGCGTGCCTCAGGGGCAGGTGCTGCAGCAGAAGTTGCCGCCGAATCTGCGGCTGCAGCGTCTCCTGAAGGATTACGTGTATTCGCAGATCTGCTTCCTGACGTTTTGAAAGAGTCCGCATTGGCGCTCCTGCCACTTGTAGGCATGCTCCTGCTGTTCCAGTTCTGGCTCCTTCATTTACCGCCGAGACAGTTTATCCGTATGTGCTTTGGTCTTGTGTACGCTTTTGTCGGACTTGTCATGTTCCTGACAGGCGTAAACGGCGGATTCATGCCGGTCGGCGAAATTATCGGAAGTATGATAGGCGCGTCGTCGTACAGAAACGTACTTATTGTGCTGGGCATCGTGATAGGCGCAGTAGTTGTCTGTGCAGAACCTGCCGTATGGGTACTTACTGAACAGGTAGAAGATATTTCGGGAGGTGCCATCAAGCGGAAAGTGCTGCTTCTGACACTCTCTGCCGGTGTGGCATGTGCAATCGGACTTGCCATGACACGGGTTCTTTTCCGTTTCAGTATCTGGTACATCCTTATTCCGGGCTACACGATAGCTCTTTTCCTGACGTTCTTCTGCCCGAAACTGTTTACGGCCATCGCATTTGATTCAGGTGGAGTTGCATCGGGACCGATGACATCCACTTTCATTCTATCGTTTACACTTGGTGCATCACAGGCAAGTGGAGGCAATCCGCTTACAGATGCGTTTGGTGTCATAGCACTTGTTGCAATGACTCCGTTAATAGCCATTCAGGTGCTGGGATTGATTTATTCCCATAAAGGAGGCGCCGCATGAAACTGTTGATCTGCATAGTTCCTAGACATCGTGGAGACAGTATAACTCAGGTAATCAAGAAGGCAGGTGCCGGTGGTGCTACGGTCATGTTTGGCCGCGGAACTGCAAGAAATCAGATAATTGAGCTTCTGGGACTTGCTGACACGAGTAAGGAACTTGTATATACGCTCGTTCAGAATGAACAGAGGGATGCAATCTGGAATGCTGTTGTAGAAGCCGGAAAACTTGAGAAAAAGGGATTCGGTATAGTATTTGAACTAGATGTAATGAATGCTTTTAAGGCAAATGAAGAAATAATTGATAAAGGAGCAGATATGAAAGATGGAACACACACACTGATCAGCATAATTGTTAATTCAGGATATGCGGATGATGTAATGGCTGCTGCACGAAAAGCTGGTGCAAGCGGAGGAACAATCATTAACGCACGTGGTACCGGAAAAGAGGATGATGCAAAGTTCTTCGGAATTACGATTGTCCCGGAAAAAGAAATGCTCCTTATTCTTGCAGAAAAAGGTAAGGCTGCAGAAATAGTTGACGCAGTAAAATCTTTGCCTTGTCTTGCTGCCAAAGGAAGCGGTGTCACGTATTGTATTGATGTAGAAAGCTTCCAGACACTCGGGGGCGGTGATAGTGCAAAATGATGCTGTCCGCATGTTTCCGCCAGAGAAGCGGATTCATTTTCAAGAGATAGATTCAACGAATAATGAAGCACGACGGCTGTTAAACGACCGGACGGTAGCTGAACTTGACGGCACTGTCATTACGGCAGAGTATCAGACGGCAGGTCGTGGTCGTGTAGAGGGACGTCAGTTTTATTCTCCGTCGGGAACCGGGCTGTACACGAGCCTGATATTACGACCGACCGATAGTTTGATTACGTCCGATCTTGTCACGCCAGCAGCCGGGGTGGCGGTTTGCCGTACCATTGAGAAGCTTTCTGGCAGGAAAGCGCTCATAAAATGGGTAAATGACGTTTATCTTGATGGAAAAAAAGTGTGTGGCATCCTTACCGAAGGTACACTGTCGCCAGAAGGCCGCATTGACGCGTTGATAGTAGGGATCGGGGTGAATGTACGCGAACCTGCTGACGGTTTCCCGCCAGAACTGCGCGATATTGTCACGGCAATACTTCCCGCGTCAGAAACTGCTGGGGCAGAAAATGCTGACATGGCAAATACTACATGGGGCGCTGCACTAACTACCGATAGTTTTCTTTCAGAGCTGCTTGTTCAGTTGCAAATCGTCTTCAATGCAGATTCTACAGATGAGACTATCGGCGAGTACCAGCAGAGATCGCTTGTTGTAGGAAAGCGTGTGACAGTACTTGCGGGAAATGAAAGCTATCCTGCAGATGTACTTGAAGTGACAAAAAAATGCCACCTCATCGTTCGCCCTGTGGACGGAAACGGTGAAGCGGCATCTTCTGAAACGAAAGAACTTCTTTCAGGCGAAGTGAGCCTGAAACTTAAATCTTAATCAGCTTGTAATTTCTTGTTCCAAGACCAATCTTCTCGCCGTGTTCTACCTGACTGTGCCAGTCTGTGTCTGGATGTACATTGATGAAGTGATCGTGTGTCTCGCACGGCATTTCATCAAGGCAGGAACCGGAAAGCTGTGGCATGGCATTAACGGCATCGGCACAGGCCTGATCAAGGGCTACCGGGTCGAAAGAGGCGAACATGCCGACATCAGGTGCGAACGGGGCGTCATTTTCTGAATGGCAGTCACAGTTCGGAGAAAGATCCATGACGAGAGAGACATGGAAATTAGGGCGTCCGGTAATTACTGCTGAGGCGTATTCTGCAATCTTGCAGTTGAGCTTCTCATTGGAGTCCGGGTCGCCTGGCTGCATTGCATCCTTGGGGCAGACGCCGATGCAGCGACCGCAACCGACGCACTTATTGTGGTCGACAAATGCCTTCTTCTTGCCGTTGACTTCGGAGATTGTGACACCCGTATGAGCGCAACTGCGTGTACATGCACCGCAGCCGATGCAGAGGCCCTGGTTTACGTTTGGTTTTCCGGCGTGATGCATCTCCATCTTGCCGGCACGTGAACCGCATCCCATACCGATGTTCTTGAGGGCACCGCCGAAGCCTGCATTTTCATGACCCTTGAAGTGATTGAGGGAGATGAATACATCCGCGTCCATTACGGCGCGTCCGATTTTTGCTGTTTTGCAGTAAACACCATTCTTTACAGGAACTTCAATGTCATCAGTTCCCTTGAGTCCGTCTGCTATGAGAATCTGGCATCCGGTTGTGAGTGGATTAAATCCGTTCATACATGCTGCATCAAGATGATCAGGGGCGTTTTTACGGCCGCCTACATACAGCGTGTTACAGTCGGTAAGGAATGGTTTTCCGCCATTTTCCTTTACGATATCGGCAATTACTTTTGCGAAATTCGGGCGCAGGAATGCGAGGTTTCCAGGTTCTCCGAAATGCATTTTGATTGCGGTAAACTTATCGGTAAAATCGATAGTGTCTATTCCGGCAGCCTTTACTAAGCGGCGCAATTTCTGAAGCAGATTTTCTGAGAAGGTTGTACGGAACGTTGTGAAATAAACGTTTGATTCAGACATTGTGAATACTCCTTATCTTCAAGGATATCACTTATTCTGTTGCTTTGGCAAATTTGTAGCAGTTTTTTCCGGATTTTTTTGCGTCGTACAATGCCTCGTCAGCAAGTTTGTACAAAGGCTGGAATGACTTGATATCCTGAGTTACGTACGCGACACCGATTGAGGCTGAAATACTGACTTCGACATCATTTTCAGCGTATGTATGCTGAATGCCCTCACTGATACGCTTGAGGATTGATTCAATGTCATCCTTGCATCGCATATCCTTGAGGAAGACCATAAATTCGTCACCACCGACACGTCCGACAAGGTCACAATGCTTGACGTTCGATTTGAGTGAATCTGCAATGTCGATAAGAACCTTGTCGCCGAAAACGTGGCCGAATGTATCGTTGACCGATTTGTAATTATCTGCATCGAGCATTATGAGCGCATCAATCTGACCTTCTTTACGGTCAAGTTTCAGGTAATCGTTTATGAGGGATGACATTGTCATCTTGTTATAAAGGTCAGTAAGAAGATCACGTTCAGCGTGACGCTGCAGAATCATTTCCTGCTTTTTGCGGTTATCAATGTTGACGAGCTGGATTGCCACGACAACATCATTGTTCGGAGTTTTCATCGGCCGTGCGGCGAGAGAAATCCATTCAATGGTACCTGACGCTGGAGAACGGCGTCTGTATTCTACATCCTCGAAATCTTTTCCTGACTCAAGAAGTTCATTAATCTTCTGGACAGTACATGCCTCTTTAAGTTTCTGAATGTCATCCTTGTCGTGAACGAATGAAATTTCTTTCAAAACAAGTTCTTCTATAGTCTTAAGCTTTTCAAGGTCTGATTTCGGAATGTCACGGCTCTTTTTCTCGAGAATGAGTCCTGTCGTGAGGTTCAGGAGATAGTAACACACTGAGTTGTCTGTCATTGCGGCAATAGTCTGTTTTTCCTGATTATATTTGTCCTGAACTTCCTTGATATCTGAAATATCTTCGCTAAGACCAAGAATTGTCTGTGTGTCAGTTTTTTCGTCTGAGGAAATAATGAATGAAAGACGCGCCCAATAATAGTCACCGCCGCTTAATGCCCTGAGTTTGAGAATACTTGTCGTGTATGGCGGATCGGCGAAAATCTGTCCGGCAAAACGTTTGAACTCGTCAATGTAATCGGGGTGTATAATCTTGTTCTGGATTAACGTCTCGACAGCGTTAGAAATCTTCAGTTCTTTATTCCTGCCATCTTTACGTTTGATGACGGCAGTCAGTTCTTTTGACAGCGGATTATATTCCCACGCAATGTTGTCTTTGTAATTGAATGCGTTCTGGTAACGCGCCTCACTGTGTCTGAGTTTCTCTGACAGTTTGAGGATGTCATTCCTCTGCTCGTGTTCAGATTTCACGAGGAAGATGATAAGGAAAGTGCTCAGAATAATGATGATGACGGCAAAGGCAATTCCGTTCTGTTTCAAGCCTCTTGTCATGCTGTTGATTGATTTGACCGGAACTTCCAGGAAGAAATAAATACCGTTACAGCTTGTCGGTGAGTGATAGATCAGAAAGTCTCCATCGTTGAGTTTATACTTGAAAAAACCAGGCTTCATGATGGTAAGCTGCTGCAGGAAATCCAGGTCGGTAAACTTTGCAACTGATTCAGTAACGGCCATACCACTCTGTGTTACAAGACCGTATCTTACATTCTCAATAAACGGGAAAAGAAGGATGTTTTTTATTGTCTGATTACTGTAATAAGCTTTCAGAACATAATCTACATCCTGATTCTTTCGGATTGGGATGGCTACATAGAAAAATGTTTCTTCCAGACGGTTTGGAATTTCAATGCCTGTACTTATTGATTTTCCTGATGTAAACAGTGAATACGCGTCAGAAAAATGCAGGTGTGAGGTCTGGTTGTTGTATGTAATGCCTGTTCCGTCTTTACGGATTAGGTAGAGTGACTCGATATTGTACAGAACGCCATAACGGGCAAGCTGATGGGATACTTCTTCAATGTCATCTGTATTCAGATCATCCGGAAGTCCTTCTCCGATTGCCTGAAGTATTCGTACAGACTGGTCAACATTAAGATCAAACTGGCTGACTTCAGTACGTACAGTCGATTCAGTAATTGTCTGCACAAAAGAATAGGTAACCTTGTTTGTTCTTGTATAAAAAAGAACAGCTGAAATGAGAAGAAGAAGAAAAATGGTAAAGCATACATAAAGCAGCTTGTGATTCCGTTTGTCCATTTTTGTATAGCTTATTGTAAAATATGGGAATTATTCATGTCAAGAAAAAGTGTTGGGAAGCGTTCTAAACTCGACAATTTCTTCTATTAATGGTACAATATTCGTATACGGAACTTGTTGGATTACAAGAAAATAAAGATGAAAAGGAGAATATATGGACGAAAAAATGATTGCACAGGAAATAGCCGATGGAAAGGCTGTTCTCGGCATTGAATTCGGTTCAACACGTATCAAGGCTGTACTCATCAACAGCGAAAATGTACCTGTTGCCGGTGGTGCTTTTGACTGGGAGAACTCACTGGTCGATGGTATCTGGACATACTCAATGGATGAAATTCACAATGGACTTCAGACATGTTACGCCGACCTCAAGAAAGACGTAAAGGCAAAGTACGGCATTACACTCAAGAAAATCAAGGCATTCGGTGTCAGTGCAATGATGCACGGATATCTCGCTTTCGATAAGAGTGACAACCTGCTTGTTCCTTTCCGCACATGGCGCAACACCATTACAGGCGCTGCTTCTGAAAAGCTTTCAGGCCTGTTCAACTATCCTATTCCTGAACGCTGGAGCATTTCACATCTGTATCAGGCAATCCTTAACAAGGAGCCGCATGTAAAGGATGTAGCATTCTTCACAACACTCGCAGGTTACGTTCACTGGAAACTGACCGGAAAGAAAGTGCTTGGTATTGGCGATGCTTCCGGTATGTTCCCGATCGACATTGCAGAAAAAGATTTCAACAAAAAGATGATTGGCCAGTTCAACGACCTCATCAAGGGCGAAGGTTTCGGCTGGAAGCTTGAGGATATCCTTCCTGAGACAATGGTTGCCGGCGAGGACGCAGGTACAATGACTGCAGAAGGCGCCAAGTTCCTGGATCCTGAGGGAGACCTTGAACCGGGTACACCACTTGCTCCTCCTGAAGGTGATGCAGGAACCGGTATGGCTGCAACAAACGCAGTCCGCGAACGCACAGGAAACGTTTCTGCCGGAACTTCAGTTTTCGCAATGGTTGTTCTTGAGAAAGACCTTTCAGCTGCTTACAACGGAAAGATTGACCTGGTCACAACACCTGCAGGTTCACTTACTGCAATGGCACACGCAAATAACTGCACCGGCGAATATGACAAGTGGATAAACCTGTTCGGCGAGGCAATGAAGGCATGTGGATATGACGTGAAGAAGGGTGACCTTTACGAGAACCTGCTTTCTGCAGCTCTTGAAGGTGACAAAGACTGCGGTGGCCTTATTCCGTACAACTACATCTCCGGTGAGTCAATGACAGGCCTTAATGAAGGTCGCCCACTGTTCGTACGTACACAGAACTGCAACTTCAACCTGAAAAACTTCATGCGCGCACAGCTGTTCACCGCACTCGGAGCACTCCGCACCGGTATGGACATCCTGTTCGATAAGGAACATGTTGCCATCGACAAGCTCAACGGACACGGCGGTTTCTTCAAGACGGCAAAAGTTGGTCTGACAGTAATGTCAGCTGCAATGCATACTCCTATTTCAACACTTTCTACTGCTGGCGAAGGTGGTCCATGGGGTATGGCTCTGCTCGCATCATTCCTGGTTAACGGAAAGGGCAAGAAGCTCGAAGACTTCCTGGACAAGGATGTATTCGGTTCAAGCAAGGCAGAGACTGTCATGGCAAGTGATGAAGATGTAAAGGGATTCAACGAATTCTTCAAGAATTACACACGCGGACTTGCTGTTGAACGTGCTGCAATTGAGAACGTAGACTAAGGCCGGGCAAAAGATGAAATCAGCATATCAGACGCTCAAAGAAGAAGCTTTTGAAGCAAACATGCAGATTCCTGTCCGGGGTCTTGCAATCTATACATGGGGAAACGTTTCCGCGTTCGATAAGGACAGGGGCGTTTTCGCCATCAAACCGTCGGGAGTGCCGTATGACACAATGAAGGTTGACGATATTGTCGTTGTCGATCTGGACCTGAAGAAAGTTGAAGGTACAATGAACCCTTCTTCAGATACACCGACTCACGCTGAACTGTACAAGCGGTTCGAGAACATCGGCGGTATCACGCATACACACTCACCGCACGCAACTGCATGGGCACAGGCCTGCCGGAGTATCCCGCTTCTGGGAACAACGCATGCCGACCACAGTGCAAACGCGGTAGTCTGCACGCCGATGATTCAGGCAGAAGCAGTCGAGCGCGCTTATGAGGCAGAAACCGGTATTCTTATTGCCGACACTTTCCTTAATCCGGAAAAGGTCGGGGCAAAAGATTACTGGGGTAATCTGCTGAAGCCGCTCGTTCCGTCTGAAAACCCGATGGTGCTCGTCGCCGGTCATGGTCCGTTCACCTGGGGTGCAAACGCGGACAAATCGGTGTATAATGCAGCTGTACTGGAAGAAGTTGCCCGTATGGCATGGATTACCATGCAGGTAAATCCTGAATGGAAGCCACTTCCAGACTACGTTGTTAACAAGCATTATCAGCGTAAACACGGAAAGAATGCATATTACGGACAGAAATGAGTAAAAACACAAAATGGCGGCTGCCGGTGCTTCTGGTTGCATCGGTACTCGCCGTTTTGCTGAGTCTTTCAGGTTGCAGCCGGAAAGACTCAGCAGCTTCAGGAAAACCAGAAACTGCAGAAATTTTACCTGCACAGAAGAAAAACATCGTCATCGGCTTTTCACAGATAGGTGCGGAAAGTGCCTGGCGTGGATGCAACACACAGTCAATTCAGGAAGCAGCGGCGGCAGCCGGCTACCAGATAATCTATTCAAATGCAGAACAGAAGCAGGAAAATCAGATAAAGGCCATCCGGTCGTTCATCGTTTACAAAGTTGACATCATCGTGTTTATCCCTATTGTTCAGGACGGCTGGGACAACGTACTTCGTGAAGCCCGTGAGGCAAATATTCCGGTAATCATTGTTGACCGGACAATCAACACATCCGACGAAAGCCTGTACGCAGGTTATATCGGATCAGAACATATTGAAGAAGGAAGAAAGGCAGGTCGTTTCCTGCTTGAAAAATATGCGGGAAAAACAGGCCCGCTCAATATTCTTGAGCTTCGTGGCAATGACGGTTCTTCCGTAGTCGATGGCCGGTATAACGGTTTCCGTGAAATCATCGGCGAAGATGAGCGGTTCAACATTGTCTACAGTGAAGCAGGTGATTTCCTTCGGTCACGCGGAAAGGAAATTGCAGAAAATCTGTTTGGAAAAACTCATAAGCTTGAAGTTGATGGCAAGAAGATAGATATCATTTATTCACACAACGACAGTATGTCACTTGGCATGATAGAAGTTCTTGAAAGTTACGGTATACAGCCTGGAAAGGATGTTACCATCATTTCTGTTGATGCAGAGCAGGCGGCAATAGATGCTTTGAAAGACGGAAAAATGAACTGTGTCATTGAGTGTAACCCAAAACAGGGACCGACAGTCATGCAGATGGTCAACAGTGTCATGAACGGATGGGCAATTCCCCGCATAACATATGTTCCTGAAGAAGTCTTCACTGAAAATGATGACCTTTCAGACCTTCCTGCACGCGGATACTGATAAAAGGAAATTGACCGTGAAAGAAAAAAAGAGGACCCGGTCCGGCAGCATCAAGAATAAACTGACATTCTCTTTCATGCTGATTATCGTAATCATGATAATTCCTACGGTGTACTCCATTTCTGTTACGCGTCAGCATACACAGCGGTATGACCAGATAATCACGAACGTAAGCCGCGCAAACCGTATCAATCAGATTGTTAAAGTCGATATTTCCAACGAAATCTGGGAAATCGTTGCGGGATTCAAGGAATTTCAGGACGGTAAACAGTATGAAATTCTTGATACCATTACGACGGGTTTCACGGAAATGATGGAATCGACTGAGGTCGAGGAAAACAGGAACCTTATTGAAGTCGCGTTCCGTGCGGAAAGTACACTTCAGAAGTATGTGGATATACTTGGAACGCAGATTTCCATGAATGCGCCAGTTTCTGAAAATGAACAGATTCTTGAAGAAGTCCGCGGATGTGCTTCTCTTTTGAATGATATCCTTCAGGATTTTATTGTTGCTGAAATTGAGACAGCAGCAGCAACCAATGAAAGCATCAAGCAGGCTACAAGGAACCTGACCATCATTCAGGTAATCATTGCCTGCATCGTTGTCATTGTTGCCATTACATCTCTTGCGTCTGTTACAAGAAATATCCGTAAGCCAATTCAGGACATGGAGGAACTTTCAAACCGTATTGCTATCGGTGATCTTGAAGCACGTGCAGAACTGCCTCATGTAGAAGAACTTGATCATCTGACTGAAAACCTGAACATAATGGCCGGTAAGATTAAGGAACTGCTTGAAGAGAATATACGCGAGCAGCAGAACCTGCAGAAAGCAGAGATGAAGACGTTGCAGGCCCAGATTACACCGCACTTCCTGTATAATACGTTCGACACCATCATCTGGCTGGCAGAATCTGGTCAGACGGATCAGGTCATTGAGATTACACGCGCGTTTTCGAGCTTTTTCCGTATTTCACTCAGTAAAGGACATGAATGGATTCCCATTGAGCAGGAACTTGATCACGTACGCCATTATCTGACGATTCAGGGAATCCGTTACAGGGATATTCTGGACTACACGATTGAGTTCGACGAGAGTCTGACAGGCAGGAAGGTCCTTAAACTCATGCTGCAGCCGCTTGTTGAAAACGCCATTTACCACGGAATCAAGAACAAGCGCGGTCGTGGTGTACTGAAAGTAATTGTCAAAGCCGACGATGACAGGATTCTTTTCTCTGTTGAAGATAACGGACTCGGCTTTACTCCTGAACGTCTTGCGGAAGTTCAGGCTGAATTGAACAGAAATGATGATGCAGAAAAACTTACGGCAGTTTATGGTCTTTATAATGTAAACAAAAGATTGAAATTGTATTATGATGATACCGTTAAGCTCAATATTGAAACCGAGTATAAAAAGGGAACAAAGGTTTCATTTGCAGTTCCCATTAAATCCGGAATGACTGGAGAAAACCTTGTATAGCGTTTTTATAGTTGATGATGAAGTAATTGTCCGCGAAGGAATCCGCAGTAAGATTGACTGGGAAACATCTGAGTTTTCGTTTGCCGGTGAAGCTGCTGACGGTGAAATTGCGCTGTCGATGATTCAGGACATTAAGCCGGATATCCTTATTACAGACATAAAAATGCCGTTCATGGACGGACTTGAGCTTGCCCGCATGGCCAAAAAATTGCAGCCGTGGATCCGTATCATCATCCTTTCAGGACATGATGAGTTCGAGTATGCCAAAAAGGCAATATCCATCGGCGTAGAAGATTATATGCTGAAACCATTTACGGCAGATGATCTTCTGGCGAGCATGCACAAGGTTGCTAAAGAGCTCGACAAGCAGAAGCAGCAGTTTACGGATATTAACCGTATGAAATCTGCTCTTGAGACAAATGCGGTTCTTATGCGCGAAAAGCTTCTGACAGATATTGTCATGGGCTCAATTGCCGGTCCGGATGCTGTGCAGAAGGCGTCGGAACAGCACATCAATCTGATTGCACGCTATTATCAGGTGCTGGTAAGTGAACTGCATACGAAAGAAGAGAACGTCAACGACCTTATCATGGCGAAAACGAAACTCATGTCACTTACCCGGGACGAAACGGCACTGATCAGTTTCTTCATATCGCCTGAAAAATTTGTGTGCATTATTTTGAGCAGTGACCAGGAAACGCTTGAAGACACGGCGTACAACCTTGCGGATTCCATACAGCACGAAATACTTTCAGACGGAAAGTGCAATGTCGTGACTGCAATCGGTTCGTCAGTAGATAGAACGGCATATATCTCAAACTCATATAAGGACGCGGACCACGTGCTGAAAGTATGTGGGTATAACGGTCGGAATAAGATTGCGGGCGTCAATGATATCCGGAAAGATGAAGAGGAGAGTTTCTCTCTTCCTGCAAATGATCCGCTGGTAGACAGACTCAAGTTTGCGGGAGAAGGTGAGATTGACCAGATTGTCGCGCAGTACATGGAACTGATAGGAGGCAATCAGGGGCAGTTCTCTGTAATTGCTTCGTATCTTCTGGTTGATGTCATTGTCGCCGTTTCAAAACTCGTAGAAGACCTTGGCGGTGATATCAAGGACGAAATGCCCGAGCTTGTAACCCGCGGATTTGTGGATAATGCAGTTCAGAGCGAGACAATTTTCATAAATGAAGTACGCCGCATCCTCAATAAGGTTCTGGAATACCGTAACTCACACATGCAGGGCAGGTACGGCGACGTCATTCTCAAGGCGAAAAAATACATAGAGGCAAATTACGCTGACCAGGATATCTGCCTGCACTCAGTTGCCGATGAAGTACACCTGAGTCCGAATCATTTCAGTACGATTTTCTCACAGGAATGTGGCATCACTTTCATTGAACATCTTACAAACGTACGTATTGAGCAGGCGAAGAAGCTGTTGAAAGACGGTCAGAAACGCAGTGCAGACATTGCGTACGAAGTCGGATTCAATGATCCGCACTACTTCAGTTTCATTTTCAAGAAAACAACGGGGTTAACACCACGCGAATTCCGTAACTCCTGACATTACAAAAGTCTCCAGGACAAAAAAAGAGGTCATCCAAACTGAATGACCTCCAGGAGAAATAATTAAAAGACCGGCTGTTTGTGTGGGAACAACCGGAAATTACCTTAATCAGCCAGCAATGTTTCCAAGCTTCTTCTTGCGGTAATCAAGAATGATTGACTGCATAAGGATGAAGAAACAGAGCATGAGTCCTGTTGTAATACTCTGCCAGTATGGTTCACGGAGACCGGATGCAACAACGATTGTGTTGATTGTCTTCAGTGACATGACACCGAACAGTGTACCGATAACGGAACCGACACCACCTGTCAGCAACGTACCACCGATAATTGATGATGCAATTGCCTGCATTTCACCCTGAGAAGCAGCTGCCTGTGTTCCAGCACCTGTGTGAAGCAGGTAGCAGAAACCACCGATACCGGCAAGAAGTCCGCAAAGTGCGTATGCGAAGAACTCTGTTCTCTGAACGTTGATACCGAGCATGAGTGCGCTTTCTTTGTTACCGCCGATAGCGTACAGGTTACGGCCGAAACGTGTGTACTTGAGCATTGCCCACAGCAGAAGAACAACGAACAGTGAGATGATGACGCCGACTTCTATGTGGGATGGAATAAATTCCCCAAGTCTGTTTGTCTTACCAATAAACTTAAACTCTATCAGCTTTTCCTTGACTTTAAGGAATGCTGCAAAAGCAGGATTATTTGGATCGGCATTTACAGGCTCCTTACTTACGATAACGGTCATACCACGTGTGAAGAACAGACCGGCAAGAGAAATGATGAACGGCTGGATCTTCAGATACGTAATAAGGAAACCCTGGAAAAGACCCATGGCAAGACCAATACCGACTGAAATCAGAATGCAGCTGAAGATACCTGTTGCATGGTCACGCATGTAACATACACAGCACATTGTGACGAGAGCTACGGTACCAGCAACTGAAATATCAATACCGCCGGTAATCATAACAAGAGTCATACCGCATGCAATACAGATGAGGTATGAGTTGTTGTTGAAGATATCAAAGAACTGCTGCGGGTTTAAGAATCCGCCGCCCCAGATAACCATACCAAGAAGGTACATCAGTACGAAGGTACAGATTGTAATGGTAAGAAGCAGAGTTGTGTTTGAAATAGGCTGCTTGTTTGCTTTTTCAGCAAGTTTAGTTTCTGCACTCTTCATTTTTATTTACCCTCCACTTTGCCAGCAGGAACACCTTTGTGGCGAAGACTTGAGAACCAGCTCTTTACGACAGGAGAACCAAGAATAACCAGAATCAGAATGACGATTGCCTTGTAAGCCTTAACAGCTGAAGAAGAAACCTTCATAGCATACAGGGTGATTGTCAGTGCCTGAATGATGTAAGCACCAATGATTGATCCTGAAAGTTTGAACTTACCACCACCCAGACTGTTACCACCGATAGCAACTGCAAGGATAGCGTCCATTTCAATATCAAGAAGAACTGTTTCATGGTTGATCATACCGATGCGGCATACGTTCATTGTTCCGGCAACTGCTGTACAGATACCCAAAATTACGAAAACGACCAGCTTCATGAGCATCGGATTGATACCGTTCAGGCGTGCTGCCTTTTCATTAATACCGACTGACTGGATGTAGAGGCTCAGGTTGGTGAACTTCAACAGCAGGTTAATCAGGATAATGAATACAACTACGATGATAACCGGATTAGGAATTGGGATTCCCGGGATGAAACTTCCGATTGAGGAAATCAGATTGCCACCAAGTGAAGGAGAAGCACCACCGTTAATCCAGTATGCAATAGGACGTCCTGCAGTGAAAAGAATCAAGGATGCAATCATCGGCTGAATCTTGAACTTTGCAATGAGGATACCATTGAACAGACAGAACAGTATTGCTACGAAGCAAGCAAAAAGAAGTCCGACGATAACAAGAGGAACTGTAATTGTGCGTGCCTTAAGGAACTTTACGAATACAGAACCTGCGATTGCTGCAGAAGCACCGACTGAAATATC
>JAZUFS010000296.1:0-5480 GCA_045640805.1 Treponemataceae bacterium | reverse complement strand
TCTTCCGCCGCAGCTGCTGCCAATGCTGCTTCCTGAGCCTGCATAGCTTCTTTCTCCGCAGTTTCTTTCAGGAGATTCTGAGCAGAAAGATACTCATACTTCTGTGTTATGAGCGCGCGCGTATCAATATTCTTCACGGGAACAATGCGGCCTGCACCGTTGCCGTCAGAAGTTACAAGCCCCGCAGCAGAACCTGCATTCAGGCCATTCAGTACATCATCAACTTTCGCAAGAACAGCTGCATCTGAAAGGCAGGAAATCTCCCCGGTTGAAGGAATATGCCATCCGTTTCCGAGATAGGTACCGAAGATATCTGCCCTTGCACCATATGCTGCAAGATAGTCATCAAGAGACTCTTTAGATGTGGCAGGATTATATTCTGCAAGGCCCAATGCAAGGATTTCAGTTCCGCCATACGGAGCATAGATTATGACGGCAGCCGCATGTTCAGTCTCGTAACCTGAAAAAACGTGGCCTGCTTCATATGAAATGACTGAACCGTCATCAAGAAGCACATCAGCAGGATGAACAGGGAATTCCGTATGAACACGGGTTACCGTTCCTGAAATGTCAGCCCTGTGCAGGCTGGTGCTGACGGTAACACGAAGAGTTGCCTGCTGGGAAGCATCAAGGCGCAGGGCAGATACTTTTACAGGAATATAAGCGGTGGTGTCAGAAAGCCAGATTGGTTCACCAGCCGTCTCGGTTGCAAATCCTTCTACAGTTACTTCAAGCGGCTCAGTCCTACGTGAAAGGAATCCGCTGCCGGTAATATTTACAGGAAGAAGGCCTTCATACGTGTCAGTAAAGTCAGGAACAGAAATGGCCGTGAGCGTAAACGGAAGGTCAGCTACAGACCGGCACAGTCTGAAACCGCAGGTTGAGTAGCCGGCAAAACTTTCGCGGGCATGATTTCTGGAGACAGTGTACTGGGAATATCCGTGCAGGTAATCAACTTCATATCCGTCGGTATAGTACTCATCTGTCTTGTTCCAGCTTGTACCCATGATGCACAGTCTCAGTGACTCGCCTTCATGACACATTTCCGAGACATTACCGCCCATGTCATACAGGCCGGTAGAATCGGGCATTTTTTTTGCAACGGCGTGCGTTCCATAGCCGGAACGACCTTCACCGCGTGCACCTGCGTTGTCAAATTCCCAGGCGTACATGGCTCCCGATGCAGGATACCGTCCCGCAGCATTCTGCCATTCCTCATCTGTCGGCAGGCGGTAACCTGTCTTTGAAAAATCTGCCCTGACAACATCAAAGCGGATGATATGTCCGTCATTGTCATAAACAGGACCTTTCAGCGTATACACACACTGAGACGCCCCCAGTTCCTGCTCTGTAAGCAGATTGCAGAACATCATTGCATCGAAGAAAGTGACTGTCTCAACAGGACGCTGTGTCTGCTCTTCCCCGGCAAGCATTTTTGAAAATGCGGTTTTTCCGGGCACACATGAACTCGGATTATTTCCCATAACCGCCTGATACAGCTGCTGGGTCACTTCCGTGGTACTGAGCTTATATTGCTGGAGAATCGTTCCCGTGATATCAATGTCAATCATATCCGGTGTTTCAAATGCAAAAACTGAATTGACACAAATAAGAAATAAAAGGGATATACACGCTGTTTTAACTGTTTTTTTCATGACTCTTTCTCCGGATTTTTTTCCATGAGTACAATGTATACTATTTGGGCATTTATTGCCATTATATACATCGGGGGATATACTTCATTACATGAGCATGACAGAAACGCTTTCCGGCACTGATTGCACGGATTACTTCGTTTTTTACGGCAAATTCATTCTGGTAGAGGATTCATCTGTTCCAGCAGAAAAAGAAACAGGATTTTCCCTGTTTGACCGATGTGTCACAGCCGGTCTTGTCACGGACAGATTTGCTGAACCGGAATATGACTATGCGGCCGCCCTCCTTTCCTCTGACAAGAATCTGCCGGAAGGAAGCATGCTCATTCCGCTTCGTAACCTCTTCGCTGAAAATGCTTCCGTTTCTGCAAAAGCTGCCCGCGCGCTCGGTCTTCTGAACTGGCGTAAGGCCACGCGGTTCTGCAGCCACTGCGGCTCACCACTCACTGACGACGGCCGGGAAACAGCACGCAGATGCACATCCTGCAATGCAATCGTCTACCCGAGAATCTCGCCATGCATCATCATACTCGTAACACGGCCATGCGCCGGCGGCAGCGGACGGGAAATGCTCCTCGCACGCCATGTGCAGCGCAATCAGGATATGTACACGTGCATTGCAGGCTTCATGGAATGCGGTGAGTCCGTGGAAGAATGCGCCGCGCGCGAAGTTAAGGAAGAGACAGGACTTTCCATAAAGAATATACGCTACTTCAAGAGTCAGTCATGGCCGTTCCCCGAACAACTCATGATCGGGCTTACGGCAGATTATGCCGGTGGCGACATTGTGCTTCAGGAAGATGAACTGTCAGAGGCAAAATGGTTCCGGCCGGATGATTTGCCGAACACACCTCCGCCGGGATCCCTTGCGTGGGATTTGATTCAAGCCGCAAAATAAAGCCTGAACGGATTATTTTCACTCAGAGGCTTTTGCCACGGCGTCAGTCAGCATGTCCTCGGTAATTCTTTTGTGGGATTTCCGCGCATCAATGATAGTCTGATAGTACGCTACATGCCTGTTCACAAATGTTTCAGGAAGGAATTCCACCGAGCGGGTTTTACTGTTCAAGCCGAACTGTTCAAGGCGGGACTTGTCTCCAAGCAGTTTAACGATAGTCTCTGCCATTGCTTCATCTGTATCTGTCTGATATCCGTTAAAGCCATCGATTACCGTATCGTTGTAACTGGTGTCTTTTCTGACTACAATCGGAAGTCCTGATGTAAGTGCTTCAAGAATTGTCATTGAGTGCATTTCAGAAAGTGACGGAGAAACAAACAGATCAGCTGCCTCATAGTACTTGTGGACAAGAGAATTATCGATAAAACCCGTAAAGGTAAATCTGTCTTTATTTGCTGAAACTGACACAAGCTTCTTCATGTATTTCAAGGCAGCACCATCACCGACAATGACAGCCTTTGTCTTGTCTGTCCTGCTGAACACACTGTCAAGAATATCAACGAGCTCAAAGACACGCTTTTCCTCGACAACACGACCCACAAAAAGAATCATCTGCTCATCATCCTTTACACCAAGGCTGCTGCGGAGTTCCGCTATTTCTTCAGGAGTAGAGACTTCAGCACAATAATTCTGGGGATTGATTGAATTCGGAATGACGGCAGAAGGAATTTCCGGACAGATGTCATCCTGCTTGAAATAGTCATGAGCCTTTCCAGACACGTTGATAAGGCCATCCATGTGGGAATAGAATTTCTTGACAAGCGACCTGATTCTTTCCGGGGAAATATGCTCACCGCCCGGCAGATAGAACTTGTAATAATCTTCCCACATCGTGTGTGTTGTGCCAATCAGCGGAAGATGGCATTTTTTGCTTTCATGAATTGCATTCAATCCCATTGAAAATTCTGTATGGCAGTGGATGATGTCAATTTTGTTCTGTTTGATGATTTTACTGACTCTCTTGAGGAAAGGAAAGCCGAAGTACTGATCCTTCATTCCCCACCCCATTTTAGAGGATGGAACCCTGTACACATCAGGATTATCATCAGCATCCGTTACTTCAGGATTATCTACAGTAATGATGATGACATGATGTCCCTGAGACTTCAGCCCTTCGTACAGCTGGTTTACGACGGTAACGACACCAGTCTTTGAAGGAAGATATGCATCTGTAAATAAAGCTATGTTCATTGAAGTACCCCTCTAGTTAATAATATACAAATATTAACCCAAAAAAGCACCATATTTGTCACTTTTTTCATACTATCAGGGATGAGATGTATTACATAGTGTGGATGATGGGCATGGCTCCAGGTGCCGGCCGGCACAACCCGCTGCGGCGCTTTGGTATCTCACTCGCACACCGCGGTGTGCTCGGGGCCGAGGATTACGGTGACTTCGTGCTTTGTTCCTGCTTTCTGTGGCGGAATTGCGTTTACCGGATTGCCGTCAAGAAGCAGTTCCTTCACGCCGTGTTCTACGTGAGACGGGTTCTTCACCGTAATTGCGAAGTCGGCGTCACGCCAGCGGCGGGTGGCGGTAAAACCGTCCCACTCTGCAGGAATTGCAGGGTCTATGAGCATGACGGTACCGAGGCCGCTTTCTGTGCCAGCAGCTTTGTCAGCGAACGAGAAGCGGATGCCGAGCATCCAGCGGGTTGCGGCGAAGTAAGCCCAGCCAGCTGAGCCTGTGAGCCACGGATGGCGTGCACGGCCAAATGCGGAATGCTCGCGGCCCATAACGAACTGGCAGTACGCGTACGGTTCTGCCTGACGGATTTCTATCTTGTCGTTCTGCCGTGCAGGACAGAGTGCATTGTAATACTTCATGGCACGATCGCCCTGACCGAGTTTTGCGGCGGCAACCCACGCCCACGGATTAGGATGGCTGAAGATGGCGCCGTTTTCCTTGATGCCCTTGTAAACGCGTGTCAGAAAGCCGATGTCGTCATCGGGCGTGCCGTACGCAGGTGCATTGAGGTGGATGCCGTAATCGGAGTACAGGTACTCGTCGATGGCATCAAGCGTCTTTTCTGCCCGTTCGCCAGTCGCAACACCCGAACAGACAGCCCAGGAGTTTGACTCAAGGTGCACCTTGCCTTCCTTGTCATTATGTGTACCGATCTTTATGCCTTTCTTAGTGATTCCGCGGATATACCAGTCACCGTCCCAAAGCTCTTTCTCACAGGCGGCGCGTACCTTTTCACGCATTTCCGTGTAACGGGCGTCGTCTTCAGCATGGCCTGAAGCAGCGGCAAGTTCCACGAAGTTGTCGAGGGCCCAGAAATGCAGGAAAGAGACAAGCGCGCTTTCGCCGCCACCCAGGTTCAGGCAGTCGTTCCAGTCTGCACGCAGTCCCTGGCAGATACCGGTGGCGCCGACATGTTCCGCTGAGAAGTCCAGAATCTTCTTCATGTGCTCGTAGACCGTTCCCTCGCCACCGTCTGCGTAGCCGAGTTTCTTCTCAAGGAAAGAAGCCTCGCCCGTTTCCTTGACGTATTCGCAGATGGCGGGAACAAGCCAGAGCGCGTCATCAGAGCACGTGTCCTTAAGGCCGTGAACAAGGCTTGCTTTCTCAGGCTCCGGCTTCACGGTCGGTGACTTGAACGGAAGCGGTGCCGGGCGGTCCGGGTCAAAAAGCTCAGGCTCAAACAGGTGCAGGCCGTAGCCTGTAGACGTGAGTCCGCGGAGGAGCTCAACAAGGCGCTGTCTGCACTTTTCAGGATTTGAATGAGGGACAGTCATTGAGTCCTGAGCTGTGTCTCTATAACCAAGCCCTACTCTGCCACCCACTTCTATGAAGGAGGCAAACCTTGAAAACATAACGTTTATTTCTCACTGGTACAGTGCCCAGGTGTTTATAAGGGT
>JAZUFS010000295.1:0-4767 GCA_045640805.1 Treponemataceae bacterium | reverse complement strand
CAGTTCAATCTGCGTCAGACGATAGCTTCCATTGTGGCTGCATATGAATCTGCTGCTACGAATGAAGGCCTTAATTTCTCATATACTGAATCAGAAAATTTCCCGGATTTTGTCATAGGCGATAAGAATAAGATTTCGCTCATCATCAATAACATTCTTTCAAACGCAGTCCGTTTCAACAAGAAAGGCGGTCACATCGACTTTACTGCTGAGGATTTGACATGTCAGGGTGTTGAGCGTACATTCCGTTTTGCAGTTTCTGACTCAGGAGTCGGTATTCCTGAGGAAATGCTGCCAAACCTTTTCAAGAAATTCGGAATTGCAGATGCTGCTCCTGGATATCAGACAATGAGTGGAGCCGGCGTCGGTCTTGCAGTTGCAAATGAAGCAATCAAGCTGATGGGCAGTTCAATTCATGTACGCAGCACAGAGGGTGCAGGCAGTACCTTCTGGTTTGACATTACACTTTCTGTTGTCGATGCAGCTGAAGTAGTACCACTGACAAACCAGAATGATCTTGAAGGCAAGACTATTCTGGTGGCAGAAGATAACATGGTAAACTCTCACATCGTAAAACATCTGCTTGAGTCTTACGGTTGTGTTGTTGAAAATGCTACAAACGGAAAAGATGCTCTCGCGCTTTTCTCTGCCTCTGAGCCATACCATTATGATGCAATCATCATGGATATCCGCATGCCGGTCATGGATGGCCTTGAAGCTACGCGCAAGATTCGTGCGCTTGGTGGAGAAGGCTGCTACAGCCCGGATGCACTGACAATCCCGATTATTGCACTTACCGCAAATGCTCTTGATGAAGATAGGAAAGAGACGATGGAAGCCGGTATGAATGCACATCTCACAAAGCCGATTGATGCGGCGGAACTGTTCACGGTACTCGCTGCCAATATGAGGAAATAGCTGACGGCCAGCGTCAGGTGCACGGTAATAAAAAAAACACACAACAATCGTTGTGTGTTTTTTTTATGCTCCCGATACCATCAGGACAAGTGTATTTATTTAAAGCACACGTCAACTTCAAACGGGCCGTATTTTGTTGCGAATGGAATTGCAATGACAGGAAATCCGTGTGGCCATGAAATGACGTGATCTTTTCCGGAGATTGTAACTGGCGGCGAAATGTCCAGATCAATATGAGTCAGTGCAGAAACAGCATTTCCTGAGATGATGTTGGTGAACTCACTTACAAGTCCTTTTGCCATTTCATCCTGTTCTTCAGGCTTGCATGACATACCGGCAAGTTCGAGCATTTTAAGTGAAAGGACTTTATGAAGCCTAAAGGCGACAACACCACTGCAATCACCTGTTACACCCAGAATTCCCGAAACTTCCCAGGGATGTCCCTGCTGTCCTTTCAGGATATAAGGGTCTTTATTGGTTGCCGTGATGTTAAACATTGCTTCGAATGCATTCATACCAGCTGTAAGAAACTCATTGATGATTTTAACGTCCATGATGCTATTCTAACATTGAATAATTCATCAGTAAAGAAAAATTAAAAATCTCTATCTTGATGGATTTTTTTTCTTTTTTTGTGGAAGATATTGCAAGTTACCTTCGTTTTCATTATTATGTTTCTTGGTATGAAAACAATAGGTATCTTAAGAAAATTGAAGAAAATCGTAGAACCTGTTGCTATTATTGTCCGTAATTTTCAAGACTGAATTCCTTCCGGTGTTCAGTCTTTTTTTTTGTTGAGGAGCAAAATATATGAAGAGGGAAGACATTAACAAAGTCATGATCATTGGCTCAGGTCCGATCGTCATCGGTCAGGCCTGCGAGTTTGACTATTCTGGAACCCAGGCCTGCAAGGCACTTCGTGAACAGGGATACAAAATCGTCCTTGTCAACTCAAACCCTGCAACAATCATGACAGACCCTGTCATGGCGGATGCAACATACATTGAGCCGCTCAACGTAGAGCGTTTAAGTCAGATTATTGAAAAAGAGCGTCCTGATGCACTGCTGCCAAACCTCGGCGGTCAGACAGGACTTAACAGCGCCATGGAGCTTAACAAGGCAGGCGTTCTTGATAAATACGGCGTAAAGGTCATCGGTGTTGACCTTGATGCAATTGAGCGCGGTGAAGACCGTGAAATCTTTAAGGCGACAATGCAGGAACTCGGCATTGAATGCGCAAGGTCAGGCATCTGCCACTCAATTGAGGGCGCCGAGGAAATTGCTAAGGAAATCGGCTTCCCGCTCGTCGTACGCCCGGCTTACACCATGGGCGGTCAGGGTGGTGGCTTCTGCTACAACATTGAAGAGCTCCGCACCATCGTTGCAAACGGTCTTGACCTTTCAATGACCCACCAGTGTCTTATTGAAGAGTCAATCCTCGGTTGGGAAGAACTTGAGGTTGAGGTTGTCCGCGATAAGAAGAACCAGATGATTGCCATCTGCTTCATCGAGAACATTGATGCGGTCGGCGTTCACACCGGTGACAGCTTCTGTTCAGCTCCGTTCATGACAATTGACAAGAGCCTTGAAGAGCGCCTTAAGAAGATGGCATTCCAGATTGTAGAGAAAATCGGCGTTATCGGCGGCACAAACGTCCAGTTTGCCCACAACCCGAAAACAGGCCGCATCGTCATCATAGAAATCAATCCGCGTACATCACGCTCGTCAGCCCTTGCTTCAAAGGCAACAGGCTTCCCGATTGCGCTTATTTCAGCAAAACTTGCCGCCGGCCTTACACTCGACGAACTGCCGTACTGGCGCGACGGTTCGCTTGAAAAGTACACACCGGGCGGAGCTCCTGACGGAGACTACATCGTTCTTAAGTTTGCACGCTTCGCTTTCGAAAAGTTCCGCGGCGTAGAAGACAGTCTCGGTACATCAATGAAGGCGGTAGGTGAGGTTATGTCAATTGGCCGCACCTTCAAGGAAACATTCCAGAAGGCAATCCGTGCGCTTGAAAACGGACGGAGCGGTCTGGGCTTTGCAAAGGACTTCAACCGCCGTACTGCTGACGAACTGTGTGAAATGCTGAAAGTTGCTTCTTCAGAGCGGTACTTCCAGATCTACGAAGCTCTGCGCAAGGGCGTAAGCGTTCAGAAGCTGCACGAAATCACCTTCGTAAAGGAATACTTCCTTGAACAGATGAAAGAGCTTGTAGACCTTGAAGAAGAAATGCTCAAGAATCCGGGACGCGTTCCTGAAGACAAGCTGCTCATCCAGGCCAAGAAAGATGGATTCAGCGACAAGTACCTTTCAAAGATTCTTAAGGTCAGCGAAAAAGACATCCGTAACCGCCGCAGTGAACTTGGCATAAAGGAAGCATGGCTTGCAGTCCCGGTTTCAGGCGTAGAAAACGCAAACTATTACTACTCAACATACAATGCAGAAGACAAGGCTCCTGCAACGACAAATCCAAAGAAGATCATGATTCTTGGCGGCGGCCCGAACAGAATCGGTCAGGGTATCGAGTTCGACTACTGCTGCTGTCACGCTGCAATGCAGCTTAAGGAAATGGGCTACGAGACAATCATCGTAAACTGTAACCCAGAGACTGTTTCAACTGACTATGATACTTCTGACAAGCTTTACTTTGAGCCTGTCACCACAGAAGTCGTGCTTCAGATTTACGAGAAGGAAAAGCCGTTCGGCGTCATCGTCCAGTTCGGCGGCCAGACACCGCTCAACATTGCACGCGAACTGCAGGAAAACGGCGTCAACATTCTTGGTACTTCAATCGATTCAATCGACATTGCCGAGGACCGCGACCTGTTCCGCCACATGATGGAAAAGCTTGAGATTCCAATGCCAGAAAGCGGCATGGCAATCGACTTTGAGGAAGCAAAAGAGTGTGCCGACAAGATTGGCTATCCTATCATGATCCGCCCAAGCTTCGTTCTCGGCGGACGGGGAATGGAAGTCATCTACGACGAAAAGACGCTCAAGGAGTACGTTGAAAAGGCTGTTGGTGTAACTCCTGACCGCCCGCTGCTCATTGACCGCTTCCTGAAGAATGCACTCGAATGCGAGGCAGACGCTCTCGCAGACAGCAACCACGTGTATATCCCTGCTGTCATGGAGCACGTTGAGCTTGCCGGCATCCATTCCGGTGACTCTGCCTGTGTCATCCCGCCGGTCAGCATCCCGAAAGAGAACCTTGAGACAATCAAGGAATACACGAGAAAAATTGCAGAAAGCCTTCACGTCTGCGGTCTGATGAACATGCAGTACGCTATTGAAGACGGAAAGGT
The DNA here is from genome assembly GCA_045640805.1 of Treponemataceae bacterium. GTDB lineage: Bacteria > Spirochaetota > Spirochaetia > Treponematales > Treponemataceae > Treponema_I. The sequence goes on along the minus strand of JAZUFS010000295.1, from coordinate 541 downwards.
ATACGTCATTGAAGCAAATCCGCGTGCAAGCCGCACCGTTCCGCTTGTCTCAAAAGTGTGTGGAACTCAGATGGCACGTCTTGCAACCCGTATGATGCTCGGTGAATCACTTGCATCCCTTGGCCTAAAAGACAAGGTCATGCCGTACCACGGAGCAAAGGAAGCAGTCCTTCCATGGGCACGCTTCCCTGGAGTTGACCCGATCTTAGGCCCTGAAATGCGTTCAACTGGTGAAGTTTTGGGAATGGCAGACACTTTCCCTCTCGCTTTCTACAAAGCACAGGAAGCTTCTGGTTCAGAATTGCCACACGCTCCAGCCGCTTGGGAACACAAAAAGATTCTTCTTTCTCTCGTTGAAAAGAAAACTCAGAAAGAGCAGGTTCTCTACATCGGAAAAACTTTGAAAGATTTGGGCTTCACTTTGATTGGCACACAGGGAACAGCAGATTTCTACAACGAAAACGGAATCAAATGCGAAGTTGTGAACAAAATCGGTGGCGGCAGACCTGATGTTACAGACTTGATTATGAACAAAGAAGTT